>CAOOJO010000349.1 GCA_948496895.1 uncultured Acetatifactor sp.
AGGAAGCCCTCGCTCAGGTGCAGAGGGTGGTTTTGGGGAAGAGGAAGCAGGTTGAGGAGATTTTTCTGGCCTTTCTGGCTGACGGGCATGTACTTTTGGAGGACATCCCGGGGGTGGGGAAGACCACGCTTGCAAAGGCCTTTGCCAGGGTGCTGGGTCTGGACTACCGGAGGATTCAGTTCACGCCGGATGTGCTGGCGTCGGATTTGACGGGGTTTTCCGTGTACAGCCGGGAGAAGGAGGAGTTCGTGTACCAGCCGGGGAACGTGTTCTGCAATCTGCTGCTGGCGGACGAGCTGAACCGGACTTCGCCCAAGACCCAGGCCGCTCTTTTGGAGGTCATGGAGGAGAGGCAGTGCACGGCGGAGGGGATTACCCGAAAGGTTCCCAGCCCCTTTCTGGTCATCGCCACGGAGAATCCCTTAGGCAGCGCCGGGACATGGGGGCTTCCGGAGGGGCAGGCGGACAGGTTCCTGGTGTCCCTGTCCATGGGATATCCCGATTTCGAGAGCGAGCTTGCTTTGGTTCAGGCTATGGGCACCGGCAGGGAGGTGGAAAAGCTGCCTGCCGTGCTGGACAGGGAGGCGTTGCTCGGGATGCAGGAGGAAGTGCGTCTAGTGCGCATGGGAGACAAGGCGGCCAGGTATCTGCTGGAGCTGGTCACCGCCACCAGGGAGCATCCCCAGCTTCGCAGGGGCGCTGGTCCCAGGGCATCCATTGCGCTGGCCGGGGCTGCCAGGGCGGCCGCCGGGATGGATGGGCGGGACTATGTGGTGCCGGAGGATGTGAAAGGGCAGTTCGGCTATGTGGTGGGGCACAGGATTGTACCGGATAGGGCTATGGGGGCAGAAAATTCGGAAAAACAAATGATTATTGATGAGATATTAGATAAAACTAAAGCGCCCTTTATAAGTTCCCGGAATCTTCCGGCAGAAAACGGCGGTTTTTGATTCGAATATTTTCATAAATAAAATAAGGTCTGGAGATTCCGAGAGGATATCTTTGCAGAAGAGGAGAGGGTGAACTGTACTCATGAAAAGAATGCTCTTGCTTTTGTTTTCCGTCTTTTTGATATACCTGGCCGGAATGTACCGGTATCCGGCGCTGATGGCTCTTGGGGTGGGGCAGGGGCTTCTTTTGCTGTTCCTGGTGGTCCAGAACTGTATCTGCGGGCGGCGGGTACAGGCAGCTTTCGGGAGGGAAAACATGGCGGCGGTAAAGGGGGAGCCGGTCTCCTGCGGGCTGACTGTGCGGTATAGCGGGAAGCTCCCGACCGGGGGCATGGGCTTTCTGATACGGTACGGCTATGGGGAGAAGAAGAGGCGGAAGCGGTTGTACGGAAAGGCTGACGGGCAGGCGGCTTTTCGGATTGTGCCGGCATATTGCGGGGCGGTGTGGCTGCAATTGGAGGGCTTCTGGGTGTACGATTATTTTTCCCTTGGGAGGGTGAGGAAAAAGGCGGCTCAGAGGATGCGGGTGATGGTGTTCCCGAAAGAGCAGGCATTGGACATCCGATTTCCAGAGGACGGGTATGGAGGGAATCCGGAATCGAACCAGGCGGGGGCTGTGGCTTTGTCCGGGGGCGGCGACATTTTTCAGGTGCGGGAATACAGAATGGGCGATTCCGCCAGGCATCTCCACTGGAAGCTTAGCGCCAGGATGGGGGAGCTTCTGGTAAAGGAGCGGGAACAGGAGAAGAGACGGCAGGCTGTTCTTGTCCTGGATTTAGAGGGGTATGGGGAAAACAGGCAGCAGGGCAGGGACGCGTTTTATGAGTTGGTGTCGGCTGTGGTACTGGGGCTTTTGCGGGTGCGGGAGGAAGTCTGCGCCAGGTGGCGGGACGGGGAGGGGAGGACTGCATCCATGGAAATCGGGCAGGCTTCCCAGTGCCGGGAACTGTTGGCTAAGCTGTATTTGACGGAAGCGCCGGGAGAGGGCCTGTCTGCGAGGTCGGATACGGATTTTGTCCTTACCATGGAGCCCCGGCTGTTCCAGGGAGGAAGAGAGCTGTACCGGTTTTCGGGGGAGGATTTGCAGGAGGAGATGCGGAAAGCCAGGATTCTGGCCGATGGGTGACGATGGAGCCGGGGGTGTGGGGAACGGAATGGGCGGAAAAGAGATACTGTTTTTGGATGGGGATGGCGAGAAAGGGACAGGGAGTGACAGAAAAGCCCGGTTGAGGGGGATTCTGCGAAAGCTCCAGGTTCTTTTTTGTTTTTTGGCGGAGGGCGTCCTGATAGCGGGCGCCCTGTACGGGAAAAAGCTGAATGCGGTCATTCTCGGGTTGTTTGTCCTGGTGCAGGCAGCCCTGTGGGTTCTGCTGCAGGGAAAGGATAGCAGGAGAATCCTTGGAAAGAGGAAAAGGGCGGAATACGGCAGGAGGAAGAGCATTCCCATCGCCATCTTCCTATGTGTGGTTATCATTGTGACGCTGGGGGCGGTTCTGTTTCGCCCGGCGGCTTATTATGACGCGGTATACAGGGCGGAGGGGTATGTGACGGCCCTGCTGCGGGGTTCCGGCAGCGGGAGCGGACTGTCCTCTTCAGGGAGCATCAATAGAGGAAATCTATATCGGACAGGGGCGGTGCAGCTGGAACTGACAGCGTCCGAGATGCCCACAGAACCGCTCTATCTGCGGGGATTCTCCGGAGGGGATTATGTGGGGAACGGATGGGAGGCGGCTGACGAGAGGGCGGTGTTTGAGGAAATAACCGAAATTCTGGACTGGGAATGGAGTCGTATGATTGGGTGGATGTACTACTCGATGTATTTCGTCCTGAATCGGGATGGGAATCAGGTGCCGGAGCGTGAGCTGCGTATCGTCCATCCGGACGGCGACTACAGCAGTTTTTATATGCCATATTACGGCATGATCAGGTGGTCCTGGCGGAGGGACGAAGAACGCCAGGAGGGCTATGAATCCTACTATTATGAGAAGAAAGATATGGGGATTACCTGGGAGGGGGAGACCCGTTTGGGAGAGATGAGGGAGGGGTACCAGTCCCTGCAGGGAGCCTGTCTGGAGGTGGTGCGGGATGCCTACACCCGGGTGCCGGAGGAACTGGTTCCCAGGCTGGCGGCGCTTGTGGAGCAGAATCCCCGGGAGGGCCTGGAGGAGGTCACTGCGTTTATCGGGTATATGCTGTCGGATATGGCGTCCTACACGGTGACGCCGGGCTGGCCGCCTGTCAATGAGGATATCGTGGAGTATTTCCTGTTCGAGAACGGGCAGGGATACTGCCAGCATTTTGCCGCCGCGGCCACGCTGCTCTATCGGCTGTACGGCATCCCGGCCCGCTATGCTTCTGGCTATGTGGTGCAGCCCTCTGATTTCAGCCTCCAGGACGAGGTGTGGAGGGCACAGGTCACGGACATGTCGGCCCATGCCTGGACGGAAATCTTCCTGGAGGATTACGGCTGGACGCCGGTGGAGGTGACGCCGTCGGCAGGCGGGCAGCTGGCCATATCCTATCCGGGGCTGGACAGCGCGCTGCTTGGGAGGCTGACAGAACTGGAACGGCGGGGCGGCATCTTGGGAAAAGGCCCTGGGGAGACGGGCCGGGAAGCGGATGCGGAATGGGATGAGGGGTATTCCGTCGTTTTTGATATGGATAAGTATCGGGATTTCTGGCTGGTAGCGGGTTCCTGCCTGTTCTGCTTTGCTCTGTTTCTGCCTATTGTCCTGGATTATCGGAGGCTGCGGCGCCGGGACAGGCTCTGGGGGACGGACTGTGGGGAGGCGTATGGGGGGATGATGAGGCTGCTGCACGGCGGGGGCTATTTTCAGGAG
>CAOOJO010000350.1 GCA_948496895.1 uncultured Acetatifactor sp.
AGGGAGGACTGGAAGCTGGAGGGCGCCCTCTGTGGCAGGCTTATGACCTTCGGACTGCCCATGGCCTTTCAGAACACGGTGATCTCCGTAGGCGGGATGATTGTCCAGACCATCGTCAATGGCTTCGGGGTCACCTTCATCGCCGGTGTCACCGCCACCAACAAGCTGTACGGCATCCTGGAGGTGGCCGCTACCTCCTACGGTTACGCCATGACCACCTATTCCGGGCAGAACCTGGGCGCGGGGAAGATACGCAGAATCCGGAAGGGGATGCGGGTGGGGACGGGCATCGCCATCATCACCTCTCTGGGCATCATGGCCGCCATGCTGGGCTTTGGCAGATGGATTCTGGCCTGGTTTCTGCCCGCGGATGCCGGACAGAGCAGGGAGGCTCTGGACATCGCCTACCATTATCTGACCATCATGGCGGTCTTCCTGCCTGTGCTGTATATCCTGCATGTGACCAGGAGCTGCATCCAGGGGCTGGGGAATACGGTGCTGCCCATGGCCTCCGGCGTAGCCGAGTTCGCCATGCGCACAGGGGCAGCATTGCTGCTGCCCCTGTCATTTGGTCAGAACGGTATTCTCTATGCGGAAATCCTGGCCTGGATCGGCGCCGATATCATCCTGATTCCAAGCTATTTCCATATGATGCGCAGACTCCCGATGGAAGAGGAGCCTTAGTCCAGCAACCGGTCCAGCGTCTCGAATAGGGTGTTCACATCGATAGGCTTTGCAATGTGGCCGTTCATGCCGCATTTCAGGGCCTCCTTTTTATCCTCCTCAAAGGCGTTGGCAGTCATGGCCAGAATGGGAATGGAGGAGAGCTCCCTGTCCTCCAACTGCCGGATGCGCATGGCCGCCTCATAGCCGTTCATTACGGGCATCTGCACATCCATCAATACCAGCTGGTAGTAGCCGGGAGCGGATTTCTGCAGCATATCCACGGCAATCTGGCCGTTCTCCGCCACATCGATGGAGAATCCGGCCTCGCCTAAGATGGCAGTGGCGATTTCCTGGTTCAGCTCATTGTCCTCAGCCAGCAGGATGCGCCCTTTGCGATGGCGGAAGGAGTCCCTGCCGGCCGCGGGGGCCTGCTTCTCCTCAGCGTGAATGGCGGAATGCAGGCAGCTTCGCAGCTCGGACATGAACAGCGGCTTGCTGCAGAAGGCTGTGACGCCGGCCTCCAGAGCCTCGTCCTCGATATCTGACCAGTCGTAGGCCGTCAGGACGATGATGGACACGTCTTCCCCCATTTCCTTCCGGATTCTCCGGGTGATCTCGATGCCGTTCAGGTCCGGGAGCAACAGGTCTATGATATAGACCGAGTATCCGTCGTCCCGCATGACGGCCTGGCGGGTGCGCAGCACGGCTTCCTTTCCCGACATGGTCCATTCGGCGCGCATGCCGATCTGCTGGAGCATGAAGGAGACGCTGTCGCAGGTATTGAAATCGTCGTCCACCACCAGCGCCCGGCAGTTCTTCAATTCCGGAATGTCCTGAATCTCCTTTTTCGCATTCTGGAGCCGGAAGGTGAGGGACACCATGAATTCCGTGCCAGTGCCCTGCTCGCTCTTTACCCGGATGGAGCCGTTCATCATGTCCACGATGTTCTTCGTAATCGCCATCCCCAGCCCGGTTCCCTGAATCTTGCTGATAGTGGAGTTGCGCTCCCGCTCAAAGGGCTCGAAGATGTGCTTCACGAACTCCTCGCTCATGCCGATGCCGGTATCCTTGATGGTGAACTCGAAGTTCGCGTGTCCCGCCGGGGCCATGGGCGTCTCCCGGATACGCATGGTGACCAGGCCGCCGGGGCCGGTATATTTGATGGAATTGCCCAGGAGATTCAGCAGCACCTGATTCAGCCGCAGCTTGTCACAGTAGATTTCCTCGTGGATCACGTCCACAGCATCGATGTAGAATTCCAGCTGCTTCGCCCGGATATCCGCCTGCACGATATTGCGGAGCCCATGGAGGATGTCGGGCAGGCTGCATTCCTGCTCGTCCAAGTGCATTTTGCCGCTTTCTATCCTGCTCATGTCCAGGACGTCGTTGATCAGGCTCAGCAGATGGTTGCCGGAGGTCATGATCTTCTTCAGGTATTCCTCCACCTGCTCCCTGTGGTCTATATGGGTCATGGCCAGAGCGGTGAAGCCCACGATGGCGTTCATGGGAGTGCGGATGTCGTGGGACATGTTGGAGAGGAAGACGCTCTTGGCCTTGCTGGCCCGGTTGGCCTGGAGGAGGGCATCCTCCAGCAGCTCCTTCTGCTCCATCTCCTTGCGGGTCTCCTCGTCCACGCTGCGCAGCCCCAGCACCATGCCGTGGCCTTCGCTCCATTTGCCTGCCCGTACCACCTTTAGCTGATAATATTTCACTTCGCCGTTCTGTATAGCGCGATAGTTCGTATAGAACAGCATCCGCTCCGCCAGCCCCTCTTTTACCTTCTCCAGGGTAAGGAAGTCGCGCAGCATATCCCGATCCTCCTCGTGGACGAATTCCCGGATGTAGCGCTCCAGGCTTTCCGTAAAGCTGAATTCACCGCTGAAGGCAGCGCCGAAGAGGGAGGCATCCTTATCCACTATCTGAAGGAGCTTTCCGGCTTCTGTGTCAAGGTCAAAGAAGCAGACGAGATTATAGTCAATTGTCAGGGCCTGAACCAGCTCCATCTGCCGCCTCTCGTTTTCGAGGCGCTCCCTGTTCTCGCGCTGCTTCTGGGCCGTGCAGTCCAGAAGGAAGCGCTGGTAGGCCAGGCTGCCATTTTCCTTTATGAGCTTGATATTGCCCATAATGTAGAGGATGTCGCCGCTGGAGTGCCGGACGCGGTATTCCACGCTGACGCTGTCCCCCTCCTTTTTCAGGGACTGGATGGCCCTGCGCAGGTATTCCTTGTCCGAATCCACCACGGAGGGGGCCACCATGTTGAAGCCGCTGGCCATCAGCTCCTCCTGGGACTCATAGCCCAGAATGTCCAGGGCCGACTTGTTGACGCTGATGATGCGGCTTCCGTCCAGGGTGTGGCACATGACGCCGCATTCCAGAGAGGTGAAGATGTTCTCCAGGGTCTGGCTCTTTTGGAGGACTTCCTTTTCATAGGCCCGCTCCTGGGTCACGTCAATCGCCACGCCCACGGTGCCCATGACGCTGCCGTCCAGGTCGTACAGGGGGGATTTGTAGGTGGTGAGAAGCTTGCTTCCATCCCCGGACTTCACCACCTCCTCGGAGACGCAGGTGACCTGCCGGTTCATGACCTCATTGTCGGACTCCATACAGTCATTGGCATTGTTGGCAGGGTCGTTGGGGTCTACGTCCCATATGTAGAAATGATCCCGCCCCTCCACCTGTTCCTTGGTCTTGCCCACGGTCTCGCAGAAGCAGTCGTTGACCTTTTCATGGAGCCCCTCCCGGTTCTTGTACCAGATCAGGTTGGGGACATGGTTGATGGTGGCCTCCAGGAAATGGCTGGTCTCCCAGGCGTCCTTTTCTGCCTTGCAGCCCGATTGCCATCTCAGGAAGCGGAAAGAAAGCTCCTCCTCCGACATGGGAAGCGTCCAGATATCCCTGATGCCGGAGAAGGAAGGGGAGAGCAGGGCCATCTGGCTTTTGTCCGCCAGCAGAATCAGCTCCGCGTCTTCCCGCTTGCCCGCCAGCAGCGTCGCCAGGGCTTCCCGGGCATCCATGTCATGGATGTCGGCAAAAATCACATCGGCTTTGGCGGCCAGATCCTTCTGAGGGGCGTCGCTTTCCGTGAAGGTATGGGTGAACTGCGCAAGAGGGGCTGCCTG
>CAOOJO010000351.1 GCA_948496895.1 uncultured Acetatifactor sp.
AGCTTCCTCAGCGCCTTCGCCTCAATCTGGCGGATGCGCTCACGAGTCACATTGAATTCCTTTCCCACCTCCTCCAGGGTGCGGGCCCGGCCGTCATCCAGGCCAAAGCGCAGGCGCAGCACCTTCTGTTCCCGCTCTGTCAAGGTTCCCAGCACCTCCACCAGAGACTCCTTCAGCAGAGTGAAGGCCGCCGCGTCCGCAGGCACCGGCACCTTGTCGTCCTCGATGAAGTCTCCCAGATGACTGTCCTCCTCCTCGCCGATGGGCGTCTCCATGGAAACCGGCTCCTGGCTGATCTTCAGAATCTCCCGCACACGATCCGGGGGCATGTTCATCTCCTCCGCTATCTCCTCGGGGGTAGGTTCCCTTCCCAGCTCCTGGAGCAGCTGCCTGCTGACCCGGATCAGCTTGTTGATGGTCTCCACCATGTGAACCGGAATGCGGATGGTCCTGGCCTGATCCGCGATGGCCCTGGTGATGGCCTGGCGAATCCACCATGTGGCATAGGTGGAGAATTTATAGCCCTTGCGGTAGTCAAACTTCTCCACGGCCTTGATCAGCCCCAGATTCCCCTCCTGAATCAGATCCAGGAACAGCATGCCGCGGCCCACGTACCGCTTGGCGATGCTGACTACCAGGCGCAGGTTCGCCTCGGCCAGGCGCTTCTTCGCGTCCTCGTCCCCAAGCTCCATCCGCTTGGCCAGCTCAATCTCCTCCTCCGCGGACAGCAGGGGCACCTTGCCGATCTCCTTCAGGTACATGCGCACAGGATCCTCAAGGCTGATTCCGTCCGGGATAGACAGATCCAGATTCTCCACATCCACGTCTTCCTCGTCCGACAGAATAATCTCCTCCACATCGGCCTCGTCCTCCGTGATGCGCAGCACGTCCACATTGTTCTGCTCCAGAGCGTCCAGAATCCTCTCGAACTGCTCCTCCTCCAAAGGCATGTCCGCAAAAAAGTCGCTGATTTCCTGGTACTCCAGCACGTTCTTCTTCTTTTTGGCCATATTGAGGAGCTCTTTCACCTTCTCTTCAAACTTTGCCCGTGTGTTTTCATCCATTGTAGTAATTCCATCCTTCCTCGGGAAATCCTTTCCCTTTTTGTTTTGCTGTAGACGCCTTGCGATTCCTACTGCCCAAAGTTACCAATATCTTTACCTTAATCTAGGGAAATATGCGTTCGCGCCAGTTCTTCCAGCGCTTTCTTGCCCGCGATGGCCTGGGCCAGGGCGTTCACATCGGCCCCCATGTGGGAGACATGGTACTCATAGCTGTTCTTTTTCACGGAAAGCAGTACCTCCTGAAAGGCTTTCTCCCGCTCCTGCTTTGAGTCCAGCTGCGGCAGGATAGCGTTAAAAAGCGCCGCCGCCTCTTTCTGCTCCTCGCTGTCCTGAAACATGCTGATGATGCCCGCAGGATTCGCCCGGTCTTCCTCCAGCTCCGAAAAGAGCCGCTCCGCCACCCTGCGGTAGATCTCCACCGTAAAGTCCTCCGCGGAAATAAATTTTTTGATTCTGCCATACAGACCGGGCTCGCCGCAGATCCATGTAATCAGAAGCCTCTGGGACTGCTTCGCGTTCTCATCGGGTCCCTTTTTCTTCTGTATGCCCGATTTCGGCCGCTCTACAGGCCTGGCCAGGCCAGTGTTCTGTGCATAGCGCGCCACCAGTCCGCGCAGGTTCTCAATGCCGATATAGTACTTCTCGGCCACTGCCTGCAGATAATTGTCCCGCTCTACGCTCTCGGAGAATTCGCACAGCTTTCTGGCGATTTCCCTGTGGAACCTGGTCTTCTCCTCCGGGTCGTCCATGTCAAACTGTCCCTGCAGGATCCGGATTTCGAAGAAGAAGCTGTTCTCCGCCTGGCGGATTCGCTCCTCAAAGGCCGCCTTCCCCAAGCCCTTCATGAATTCATCCGGATCCTTGTAGGGCTGCATGTTGATGACCTTGCCCACAAGCCCCGCCTCCCGTAGGATACCGATGGCCCGCAGCGCCGCCTTCACTCCCGCGCCGTCGCTGTCGTAGGCCAACAGCACCGTCTCCGTATAGCGCCGCAGCAGCGCCGCCTGCTCGGATGTAAAGGCTGTCCCCAGGGAGGCCACTGCCTGGGTGAAGCCCGCCTGGTGCATGGCGATCACATCCATATAGCCCTCGCAGAGGATGATATTGCCGCTCCTGGCCTTTCTGGCGTAGTTCAGGCCGTAGAGGTTGCGCCGCTTGTCGAATATGGGCGTCTCCGGCGAGTTCAGGTACTTGGGCTCCCCGTCCCCCATCACCCGGCCGCCGAAGCCGATGACCCGGTTGTTGATGTCCTGAATCGGGTACATGACCCGGTTCCAGAACTGGCTGTTCAGGCCGTATTTCTCGGAATGGCTGGCCAGCCCCGCCTCCTGTATCAGCTGGTCCTCAAAGCCCTTTTCCCGCAGGTACTGCACCAGTTGGGCGCCGTTCTTCCCCGCGAAGCCCAGGCCGAAGCTGCGCATGGTCTCATCGGTGAGTTCCCTTTTCTTCAGATACCGGTACCCGATCTCCCCGTGGGGACTGCGCAGCTGGTAGTAGAAGAACTTCGCCGCCTCCTTGTTGACCTCCAGGAGCCTGGCCCGCCTGCTCCCCCGTCTCTTCGCCTCCTCCGACTCGTCCTCCTGGGGAAGCGCCACGCCGGCCCGCTCCGCCAGCATCCTCACCGCCTCCGGGAAGGAATAGTTCTCGTAGTTCATCACAAAGGTGTACACATTCCCCCCCGCTCCGCAGCCGAAGCAGTGGTACACCTGCATATCGCCGTTCACAGAGAAGGAGGGGGATTTCTCGTTGTGGAAAGGGCAGAGCCCCCAATAGCGGCCGCCCTTTTTCTGCAGCCTCACATATCCCGAGACCACCTCCACGATATCGTTCCTCGCCCTGACCTCCTCCACAATCTCGTCCGAATAGTACATCTGCGCCTCCATCTCTCACCGGAACCGGACTTTCTCAGCCCATCCATGACTTCGGTATGTAGATATCGTCATAGACCGCAATGGCGTAGCGATCCGTCATGGCTCCCACATAGTCGCACACCACCTGCTCCAGGGGATCCCCCTGATTCAAAAGGTTACGGAACTCCTCCGGCAGGTTGTCGATATGGTGCAGAAAATGCAGATAGAGCGTCTCCATCAGCCGTTCCGCCTTGGCTTCCTCACCCTTCGCCACCGGATTCTCATACACATGCTCGAACATGAACGCCCGCATCCGCGTCATGGCCAGATGTGTCTCCTCCGACATGCAGATGTCGTTCTTCCCCATGCTTGCGTTCACGATGTCATGGATGAAATGGTCGAACCGGTCGCTGGGCGTACTGCCGATCACATCCCGGATTTCCTTCGGCACATCGCTCTCCTTCAGGATGCCGGCCCGAACCGCGTCATCCATGTCATGATGGATATACGCGATTTTGTCCGACAGCCGGACAATCTTCCCTTCCAGCGTATGGGGTGTGCCGCTGGTCTGATGGTTCAGGATGCCGTCCCGCACCTCTTCGGTAAGGTTCAGGCCCTGCCCCTTCTTCTCCAGCCTGTCTACTGTCCGCACGCTCTGGAGATTGTGCTCGAAGCCCAGCGGACATATCCGGTTCAAGGCCCTCTCCCCCGCATGCCCGAAGGGCGTATGCCCCAAATCGTGTCCGAGGGCAATGGCCTCCGTCAAATCCTCGTTCAACGAAAGACAGCGGGCAATCGAACGCGCGATCTGCGCCACGTCCAACGTGTGCGTCAAAC
>CAOOJO010000352.1 GCA_948496895.1 uncultured Acetatifactor sp.
CTTGGAATTCCTGTCCTATCAGTACGCCGAGCAGCTCCTGCGGGAGAACGGCCAGGAGACGGCGGCCCTGGCCGCTGCCCTGGAGGCCCGCAACCGCAGCCTGCAGCTATGCCTCTACTGCGTCTGCGACGTGCTGATCCACTATGAGGGTGCCTCCTACAGCCAGATAGCAAAGGTGCTGTCCGGCTTTGGCATCACCGACAGCACCTCCATGAAGGCGATTTATAATTACATCGTGCAGACGCCCTGCAATTATCTGAAGTATTACCTGGGGTATCTGGAAATCCTCTCCCTGCAGGAGGAGGCGAAGGAGCTCTGGGGGACGGAATATACGGACTACCGTTTCCACAGCTTTTTCCTGGACTGCGGCCCCGCGGACTTTACGTCCCTGGGCCAGTGGCTGGCGCAGACGGGGTGACCCATGGGCGAGGGACAGGGTTCTGGCGAGGCGAGGGCAAAGCCCCACCGCGGAAAGCATCTCCGTGAAAGCTTTGCGATTCCCCTGGCAGACCGGGAAACGCCTCCCTCACAGCGCCCCGCATTCCTCCGCCATGTCCTCCAGATACCCTCTGTCCCACAGCAGTATCTTCAGCTTCCCGGCGGCCTCCACCGCGGGCTGGGTGAAATACTGGTTGGTGAGCACCGCGCCTACCATCCTGTCGTAATAATCCCGGCCCGCATAGGCCTCCTGGACAGCCTTCACCCCCACGGGGGCCGTGTAGCATTTGCACTGGATGGCGTAGGTGACGCCGTCCTTGCTGGCCAGGATGTCAACGCCGTAGTCGCCGCTGCCCTTTGTGACCTCCACCTCCTGGAAGCCGTTTTTCTTTAAGAGCTCCGCGCAGTAGTATTCAAAATCATGGCCCTCCATCAGGTCGAAATCCTCCTGACGGGCGCGCCTTTTCCTGTGGCGCAGATAGAGGGCCGCGCTGCCCGCCATGGCCGCCGCGCAGATTATCATAATGACGATTATCGTATTCGTGTCCATATTTTCTTATCTTACCGTTCCTTTTTGTCCCTTTTTCACTCCGGAGCCTATCCCCGCCGCAGACTCGTCCCGCATCCGCGCCCCGGGGCCCCAAGGCTGTCATTCTCTGGCGCTGTAGTCTATTATACCGCCTGGGGCCGTTTTAGGCAATGTTTTTGGCAAAAAGCGCGTCAACTCCTGTCCGTGAAATGCATGGCCGCGGCACTCCTCCGGCGGGCGTTCCCTGCCTCGTCCAGGAAGACCGCACCTACAACCTCCGGGGATTTCAGGATTCCGGCGGGCTTCAAACGGTATTCATAGCTCCACAGGTCTCCCGCGCTCCTCCAGGAATTGGGGCTCTGGTAGAAATAGATCCCCTGGGTATGGTGCAGCTGGGCGAAGCCGTTCTGGCGGGTGCCGTAGAGCTTCCACTCCACCACATGCTCTCCCGGGGCCGCGCGCACCTTCAGGGTATAGGGCGAAAAGGCAATGTTCCCACAGTCTGTGCCGTCCACCAGTATCTTCACCAGACCGCCCCTATACTGGGGAACCCGGACGGTGAAGTCGCCCCGGGAGCGCACCTTTGTGCGATAGGTCAGGTTCCCTGTGTAAAAGGGAAGCCCCTGGGAGGTGATGTCTCCCCAGCCAATTTTTCTGACCGGTTCGGTCAATGTCTTCACCGTGCCGCCTATGCGGACACCAAAATCCCCCAACAGGTAGAAATTCTCCAGGTTCGTCCGGGGGCCGATGGGCACTGCGATTTCCAGCAGGTTCTCCCCCGGAATGAACTCCGGCAGGGGAATGGTCTCGATGTCCCTGTCCACGTACCAGCCGTCGCTGACGGTGGAGATGGCCGTGCCGTTCAGCTCTATCCTGGCCGATTCAGGGCACTCCAGGCCCAGACGCAGTCCGGCTGCGGCAATCTCGCTGCGGATATGGAAGCGCAGCCGGAGCACATGCTCCGGCTCCCCTGCCTCCACCAGGTAGGGCTGCACCACTTCCTTGCGGCGCAGAGGGATGCCCAGCTCCCTGCGGGCATGGTTGTCTATCCGCAACAGCTCGTCCTGGGCGTAATACTCCCCATCGTCCAGTGCATACTCCGCCATATCCAGAAGCAGCATGTTGGGCTCCTGGAGGGTGACCGTCACCTCGCCGGGAAGGATATCGGCTTCGGCGCTGTTCCAGGCGGCATCGATTGCCGTGCCGTCACAGGGCGCGCTCCCCTCTGCGCCACGGACGCTAACTGCTTCCGCACCCTTCCCGGCGGTTTCAGTCATCGCACCGCAACAGTTGGCATCTGCTTCCTCCAGCAGCAACAGCATACTCTCATGAATGTACCAGGGCCGCTCCAGAATCGTCCTGCCATTGTCGTAGCGTACAGGCAAGGGCACGATATCCCCTGTCATGGTATCATAGAGCGTCACCGCGAAGCTCCCCTTCAGGGTGAAGCGCAGAGGGTTGCCCGGATCCACATCCGGGCTGACAGGGTTTCTGCCGTTGCAGACGAACAGCCACATGTCCCCGCTTTCCTCCCGGCGTAGCTGGTACAATACTCCGTCCGCTCTGCGCCCATCGGCTTTCTGTATAGTCAGGAAGCGCTCGCCCTCCAGCAGGGATAATACAGCCGAATCCAAAAGCCCGCAGCGGATTCCCTTTCCATACAACTCTCCCGCGGCGGCTGAAGGCACTGCGTCCACATAGTCCGGGCAGTCCCCCAGGAAAATCAGCTTCCCGCCCCCTTCCACAAAGTCAGCAAGAATCTTCAGCGTGGTAGAGCGTATGGTTCTAATCGGCGGAACGATAATGGTCTCATACGCCATCTCCCCCACCTGCAGCGGACAGGCGCTTCCCCTGCACTGCTCCGGCAGCCTGGCCTCGCAAAGATAATCAAAATCGATGCCGCCGAACAGCAGGACCTCCGCCAGATGGGCGAACTGGGCATCCATCTGCTCCCGCAGGGCAGCGGTCTGGTCGCCGGGGCCGAAATAGAGCCAGTAGGTCTCGATTGGATGCAGCACAGCCACCTTTACCACAGCCTTCCCTCTGGTCAGCGCCGTGTTCAGCCGGGCGAAGTGATCCTCCACCATGGAAAACTCCTCCCACCAGGGGGACTGATAGCTGATGGAGGCCGGATAGTCCCGCTTGGCCTCTCCCTTCATGGTATACCAGGCCAGGTGGGGCACCCGCACAGTGACCCCCAGCGCCGCCTGCCAGTCCCCCTGGAGCTTGTATCCCCGAAAATCATTGTCCCATCCCGTGACCCCGTAGAGCTCGCTGAGCATGCCCTCCGCCCCGGTCTGGCGCACCATGGACTGGGTCTGCTTGGCTGTGGTGTACTCATGGAAGTCGCAGAGCATGTCGATGCCCGGCAGACCGAAGCAGGGATAGCAGCGCATGGCATCCCCCACGGCCTGGGTCTGATCATAGAGGGAGCCCTCCCCCATGACATGGCCGGTGAGGTAGAGTCCATGCTCCCTGCACCAGTTTCCAATCTGCCCGCAATAGCTTTCCACGAAAAGGCCGGTGACCAGGTTCTGGAACCGCCAGCGGACCGCGGAGAGACAGCCGTCCGCCCGCTCCCAGAAAAGCTCCGGCAGGGCATCCAGCAGCTCCTCCCCATAGGCCTGGCGGTAGGCTTCCGGGAGACGGACAGTCCAGGGCAGGAAGACATCCTTGGCTTCTCCCGCGAAGTCCAGGCATCCCCTGGGGGTGAACTGTGGCTCGTCCGTGAAGATGGCGGGCACCCTCCTGCCGAACTGCTCCCCGATGTTCCCTGCAT
>CAOOJO010000353.1 GCA_948496895.1 uncultured Acetatifactor sp.
CCCTGTGCGGATCTGGATATCTACAGAATTGTAGTCATCTGTCAGCTCCCGCAGGTAACTCCCAAGCTGCTCCGCCTGTCCCATCTCCAGATAGGCCTGCATGGTCTGGAGGTGGTTCTTGAGGTCATGCCGCCAGCCCCTGGTCTGGCGGTACAGATTGTCCACCTCCTCGCAGTGCCTGCGGGTCAGGTCGTCCTGGTACCTAGCAATCTGGCGCTCCACCAAATGGCGGATGTACAGG
This sequence comes from uncultured Acetatifactor sp., assembly GCA_948496895.1. Lineage (GTDB taxonomy): Bacteria > Bacillota > Clostridia > Lachnospirales > Lachnospiraceae > Acetatifactor. The sequence continues at coordinate 242 of CAOOJO010000353.1, forward strand.
CGGATTCCCGCAAGGACCGCGGGAATCGCCGCAATCAGCAGTATATAAAGGTAATAGCTCATATATTCTCCTGGCATTCTGCATAGTCTAATTACCAATCTGTTTTTGTGCTTTTAGCTTCCCTAATATCGCCAAGACATTCGGCTACTCATCTGTTATAGGAAACATATCCTGTATCAGAAAGGCGCTTTCCCGACTGTCATCCAGCTTAACAATGTGGATAATATCACAAGTCTTCCCCGCCCTTTCTTTTTTCGCCATAATTTGCTTATATTTATCAATACGGCTGGACAAAGGAATCATCCAATATATTCATGCGCTTGTATCCTCAAAGCAATAATAATGAGGTCTGTTGCCCTCTTTATTTCCTTTGAGATACGGATCCGACATAACCCCAAAAAACATATCCTTTATAATAAAAACCCGTTTTCTTCATATGCTTATCTCCAATTATGGAAAAAGTCCTCCGCCTTGCGGCGAAGGACTATACTTTCGACCCAACCATTTATATACCACATATCGGTCAGTGGTAAACTTGCTTTATGCTTACATTTTAGCAAGCACAAAGAGGAAAGTCAATAGGACTTTCGACTAAATTTTATGCTATAATGAAATGAATTATGCAGAAATCACATTCTTACAAACGTCCTGATGAATCTGTCGTTCACCTGATTGTACAGCCTGCGGCTCACCGGCACCAGCGCGCCGCTGTCCATGACGATGTCCTGCCTGCCCACCCTGGATACCCTGCGCAGGTTCACCAGGTAGGAGCGGTGGCAGAACAGGAAGTCCCCGCGCCCTTCCAGCTTCTTCGCCAGCTCTTTCATTCCCAGCTTTAGCTGTAGGCGCTCTCCCATGCATTCCAGCACGCAATAATGTCCTACCGCCTCCCCGTAGAGGATTTTGGACACGTCCGTCTTCACCAGCCCCTCCTCCGTGGGCAGGAGGATCCACTCCGCGTCCTCCTCCCGCCGCTTCAGGCACTTATCCAGACATTCCCACACCTTCTCTTTGCTCAGGGGCTTCAGCAGGTAGTGCATGGCCTCCACCTCGTAGCCCTCCTGCATGTAGTCGGCGATTCCGGTGGTGAATATGATGTCCAGCTTCCTGCCCTGCTCCCGGAGCCGCCTGGCGAGGCTGATTCCATCCGTAGCGCCCATCATGATGTCCAGGAAAAGCACGTCGCAGTTTTGCTGCCCGCACCACGCAAAGTAGAAGGCCTCGCCGGAAGCGAAGGTCTCCACCTCCGCTTCCAGCCCTTCCCTGGCCTTCCACTCTTCGACATATTTCGCCAGGATGTCCCTGTGCGTCTGTTCGTCGTCCACAATGGCAATGTGCAGCATGGCTCCTATCATCTCCCGGATAAATAGTAACCCATTTTGTCCTGTCCGTCAATGCGCTGCCGGTATTTTCAGATAAGCTTTCCATCGTCCACCTGGTCAGGATGTGATAACCAGATTTTCTCCCCTGGCCAGCGTCACTTCGATTATCTCTCCCTCGTCACGCATGCCGTCATGCCGCCAGCCCTTCAGCTTCACGGGCATCTCCCGGGGCGCCTCCAACAGAAGCCTTGAAAGCCTCCCGTCCTCCAGGGCTGCGCTGACCAGCACGCCGCCCTCCGTCCGGAACCGTTCAAAGGATACCCTCTGCTTCTCCCAGTCCTTTGGTATGGCCGGGAACGCCTCGATGACCCCCTCCTCCCCGTAGAGCAGCATCTCCTGGAGCGCGTCCGCGGCGCACATATTGGCCTCCAGGGTGAAGGGATGGTAAGTGAAGGTGGAATACCCCTCCGCTTTCTGATCCCCGTTCAGATGGAATCCGTTGGGAGAACAGAAATTGCGCCAGAATATCCGCAGCTGGCCCGCCGCTTCCTCCCCCTTCCTGGCAATTGCGTACAGCTCCGCCATCCAGCAAAAGCTGAAGCCCACCCACATGCTGGTTCCCAGCGACTCAATGTCCTCTATCGTAGCGTCTATGATATGACGGTTTTCCGTTGTATCGTATCCAATCAACCGCAGCGGATGGATTGCCTGGGCATGGGAATGGTGGCGATGGGATTCCTTCAGCACCTCGTCCGGCGAAATCATCAGCACGCCACGTCCATCCACTGCCAGCTGCGGAAGCTTTTCCCGGATATGCCGCCACCTCTCCGGCCCCTCCGTCGGCACGGCATCCTTTTCCCATAGAACCCTGCCAGCCGAATCAGCCTTCCCCGCGGAGTCCCTTCTCTCCGCAAGCGTCTGCGCATACCGCTCCAGCGTCCCGTACAGATAATGCAGAAAGGCCAGGTCATAGTTGCTGTTGGGCGTCACGAAGGCCTCCAGCTCATCGTCATGCAGCTCCGGGGAGCTGGAAATGGCGAACCGCAATAGTCCGTCCTCCCCCTCCTCCAGCAGCGCGCCGATGCATTCCGCCGTCTCTCTGAAATACGGGTAGGCCCGCTCCCTCAGGAACCGCTGGTCTCCAGAATACCTGTAGTAATCATCGAACGCCTTGCAGAGCCATATCTGGTTGATTGGTGACAGGCTGTACATGGGCCAGCCGCCCAGAGGCTTCCCGTCAATGCTCATCACGGACGGCAGGCACAGACCGCCTGTCCCATAGAAGCCCTTCGCAAAGGCCCGGGCCGCACATCTCAGGTTCCACAGGAAATCCACAAAGCTCTTCCCCTGCTCCAGATGGTTCGCTTTCAGATAATGATAATAGCTCATCTGGGTGTTCAGGTCGTTGTGGTAGTCTCCCTTCCAGGGCGGCAGCGTATCCTCGTCCGCCGTCCATACGCCCTGCAGGGGCATGGGATAGTATCCCTCCCTGGAGCAGGAGGCCAGCAGATAATTGGCGATATACCAGTTCTTCTCGAATAACGTGTCCGGCAGCGAAAGATTGCTTCTGTCCCAGAATCTCTCCCACCAGTCCGTATGCTCCTTCAGGAGCCGGTCATAGCCACGCTCCAGCAGCGCGTACAGATGCTCTCCTGCCTCCGCGAAGGGGCATCCTTCTTCCCCTTCCGGTAAGCCGTCCTCTGAGGTGACCACCCGATAAAAGACCTCGGTCCCCCCGCCGCCCTCCTTCACGCCCATCACCACGCCGTAGGAGAAGTCCTCCGACACCTTCTGCCGGAAGGATTCCAGATAGCATCCCCCGCCGCAGTCTATCCTTTCCCTGACAGGCGCTTCATACCGTACGCTCTCCAGGCTCCCTTTGGCAACCTCTTGCTCCGATGACTGGTCTGAGTCCGCTTCTATCCTTTCCGGCATGTCCTCCTCTGGTGTCTTTCGTCCGAACGCAGGAGCCTGCAGCTCCACCGAGAACCTTTCCGACGGCATGCCCACCGATATCATGCCAACTCCTTCCGTGGCATGCACCAGGCTGCGGATGCGGGGATGTGCCAGGCCCCAATCCCCGGTGGCGCCGCTCTCCGGCTCCAGCTCCAGCACTGCCTGTCCGTCCCAGAGCCGCAAGCAAGAATGTATGTTCTTGTATCCTTCCAACCGGAATATGATCT
>CAOOJO010000354.1 GCA_948496895.1 uncultured Acetatifactor sp.
CCACAGGCGGTGCCATAAGGTAAATGCTTGTCTCAGGCGTTCCCCGGACGCGCAGGCAAAGCGCGGCGGGCATGCGCCTGAGAATGCCTGCTCCCGCTTCCCTATTCTTCCATCAGCGTGCCGTCCCGGTACGCCTCCAGCAGCTCCTCCAGATAGTAAATCTGCTCCCTGATTTCCCGGCCCACATCCGTATCCGCCACCAGTTTCCTGCGCAGATAGGTCTCCACGTCGATGGAGTGGGAGAACAGGTCGGACTCGTTGACGATCGCGGCATGGGCAGATTCAAAGGGCTCATGGGCCACCAGGCGCATCCCTCTGGAATTACATACCAGCGTATACCCGGCTATGCCGGTCTTTTTCTGATAGGCCTTGGAAAAGCCTCCGTCTATGATCAAGAGCCTGCCGCCGCATTTGATGGGGGATTCCCCGTGTATCTGCTCCACGGGCACATGGCCGTTGACGATATGGGCCTCCCTGTCATGGAGCCCGAACTCCTTCAGGATGCGGTCCACGGTCTCTTCCTTCTCCAGAAGGGTGTAATAGCTGTTCTTGCGCTCCTCATGGGTCTCCTTCTCCTCTACGAAATACCGTTCAAAGGTAGCCATTTTATCCTTTCCAAACACAGGGGAACCCTTGCCTGACCAGATATACCACATCAGATCCTGCCCCATGGCCCGCTCCGCCTCATCCTTGGCGTAATACCCTCTCCTGGCATGATACTCCAGGATGTCGTACAGCGCCTTGCCGCTATACTCTTTTCCACAGATCTCCACGCTGGCGAAGCTCCCGTCCTTCTCCATAGGCATGCAGCCGTGGTAGAGGAGGTTGCCGTTGTAGATTTTGTACAGGCCTCCCTTGGAGTACAGGAAGCGCACATGGCGCTGGAGCTTCTCGCAGTTCAGGAACGCCTGCCGCAGCCCCCGCATGACCTCCTCTTCCTCCTCCGTCAGGGCCAGGGGGTCAGCAGGATTGATGGTGGGGAAATCCATGTCCCGCATGGCATATTCCTTTCCCTCTCTGCCTGTGCGGACAGTCCCTCTCCCAAAGTCGATCCGCTCCAGCAGCACCCTGTCCTCCATATGGAACTCCGGGTGGCGCTTGATGAGCTGCCCCTCCAGCTTGAACTGGAGGATGGCCATGGCCTTGTGCATCCGGACGTCCAGATCCACAGCCTTCCGATTACGGCTCTTGCCTGTGCGGACGGCAAAGGCGCCGCAGTCCGTGTGCTCATAGACGTCCATCACGAAGGTGGCCAGGGGCAGCAGGTTGATGCCATAGCCGTCTTCTATGGTGTCCAGGTTCCCATAGCGGGCCGCTATCCGGATCACATTGGCGATGCAGGCCATATGGCCGCTGGCCGCCCCCATCCACGCCACGTCGTGGTTCCCCCACTGCACGTCCACGGAATGGTAGGCGCAGAGGGTGTCCATGATGATATGGGGGCCGGGGCCTCTGTCGTAGATGTCCCCCACGATGTGGAGATGGTCTATGACCAGGCGCTGGATGAGCTGGCTCAGGGCGATGATGAACTGAGGCGCCCGTCCGATGCGGATGATGGTGTGGATGATTTCATTGTAGTACGCCTCTTTGTCGTGAATCTCCTCCTTCTCCGTAATCAGCTCTTCGATGACATAGGCGAAATCCTTTGGCAGGGCCTTGCGCACCTTGGAACGGGTATATTTTGAAGACACGCGCTTGATAATCTGCACCAGCCTGTGAAGGGAGATCTTGTACCAGTCCTCCAGATTGTCCTCTTCCTTTTTGACGATGTCCAGCTTTTCCTCCGGGTAATAGATCAGAGTGGCCAGGCTCTTCTTGTCCCTGCTGCTGATCGTATTGCCGAACTCCTCGTCGATTTTCTTGCGCACGGAGCCGGAGCCGTTCTTCAGCACATGGTTGAACTGCTCATACTCCCCATGGATGTCCGTCAGGAAATGCTCCGTGCCCTTGGGCAGGTTCATGATGGACTGGAGGTTGATGATTTCCGTGGAAGCCGCCGCAACGCTTGGATACTGCTTCGCCAGAACCCGTAAGACCTGATTGTCTTTCTCTTTCATGTATGCCCCCTCATTTTTCCCTGGCAGAACAGCCACCCTGCCAGGATTCGGATTTCAAAGCGCCGCTTCAATCACATCGCTCATATCATACCTGCCCGCGGGCTTCCCTGCCAGGAACTTGGCGGCCTGGACAGCGCCCTTGCCGAAGACGGCCTTGGAGTAGGCCCTGTGGGAGAAGGTGACGACCTCGTCCGGCCCGGCGAATATCACGTCATGGTCGCCCACGATGGTGCCGCCTCTGACCGCGCTGATGCCGATTTCCTTCTCAGGCCGCTTCTCCCTCCTCGCGCTCCTGTCGTAGGCATAGGAGTAAGCGTTTCCTAACTCTTCGTTCAGGGAGTCGGCCAGGGCAAGGGCGGTTCCGCTGGGCGCGTCCACCTTCAAGTTGTGGTGCTTCTCCACGATTTCCATGTCGAAGCCCGCGGGGGCCAGTACGCCTGCCGCGTTCTTTAAAAGCTTTAAGAGAAGATTTATCCCTAAGGACATGTTGGCGGAGCGGAGCAGGGGGATGGTCTCCCCGGCCTCCTCCACCTTCTTTAGCAGCTCCTCATCGAGGCCCGTGGTGCAGAGCACGCAGGGGAGCTTTCTCTCCACGCAATAGTCCAGCATCTTCCCTACCGCTGCGGCCGTGGAGAAATCCACCAGGCAGTCCGCCTCCACATGGCAGTCATTGATATCGGTAAAGACCGGGTAGGGGTTCTTCCCGTCGTCGTACACATCAATGCCTGCCACCAGCTCCATCTCCTTGTCCGCCTCTATGAGCCCTCTGATGACCTGTCCCATTTTCCCGTTGCAGCCGTGCATGATAATCCTTGTCATATAATAAGCACCTCCTATTCCAGTTCTTATTCCAGTTCCGCATCCCCCCTGACAGTACCAGTTATCAGCATAGGATTTCCGGCCGCATAGAGATTGCGTCCGTAAATTCTATGGGCACTGTCAGGATGGATGCTGTGTCCAGTTCCGCATCCGTCACAAAAGGGCTCCCGCTTCAGGAATCGCCCCGATGCGGCAGCCCCAGTCAATATGTTCCTACAGTATCCCGTACGTCCGCATGGCCTTTTCCAGGCGCTGGGCGTTAGCCGGTTCTATCTCGCTCAAAGGCCTGCGCAGGGTGCCGCCTATCCTCCCCATCAGGCTCAGGGCCTTCTTCACAGGAATGGGGTTCACCTCACAGAACAGCGCATTGCACAGCTCCATGGCCTCCAGCTGCAGCCTGCAGCTCTCCTTCGCGTCTCCATCCAGGTATTTCTGGCAGATTTCATGGGTCTGGGCGGGAGCCACGTTCGCCAGCACGGAAATCACGCCGATGCCGCCCAGGGACATGATGGGGACGATCTGGTCGTCATTGCCGGAGTAGATGTCCACCTTACCTGCCCCGATGGCCGCCAGATGAGCGATCTGGCCGATGTTGCCGCTGGCCTCCTTGACGCCCACGATGTTCTCCACGTCCGTGCACAGCCTTAGGATCGTCTCCGGCGCGATATTGCAGCCGGTCCTGCTGGGCACATTGTAGAGGATGATGGGAAGCTTCACCGCATCCGCCACCGCCTTGAAATGGGCGTAGAGGCCGTTCTGGGTGGCCTTGTTGTAATAAGGGCTTACCAGCAGCAAGCCGTCCGCCCCTGCTTCCTCCGCCTCCCTGGACAGTTGGATGGCCGTGGCCGTGC
>CAOOJO010000355.1 GCA_948496895.1 uncultured Acetatifactor sp.
CCCTCTACCAGGATAGGCTCGAATGCCTGTATGCCCAGCCTGTGCAGGGTGGGGGCGCGGTTGAGCATCACGGGATGCTCCTTGATGACCTCCTCCAGCACGTCCCAGACCTGATTGTCCATCTTGTCCACCAGCTTCTTGGCGTTCTTGATGTTCTGGCTGATGCCCTTGGCCACCAGCTCCTTCATCACGAAGGGCTTGAACAGCTCGATGGCCATCTCCTTGGGCAGGCCGCACTGGTAAATCTTCAGCTCCGGCCCCACCACGATAACGGAACGGCCGGAATAGTCCACGCGCTTGCCCAGCAGGTTCTGGCGGAAGCGCCCGGTCTTGCCCTTGAGCATGTCGGACAGGGATTTCAGGGCACGGTTTCCCGGGCCTGTCACAGGGCGGCCCCTGCGCCCGTTGTCGATCAGGGCGTCCACGGCCTCCTGCAGCATGCGCTTCTCGTTGCGGACGATGATATCCGGAGCGCCCAGCTCCAGCAGCCTTTTCAGGCGGTTGTTCCTGTTGATGATCCTTCTGTACAGGTCGTTTAAGTCGGAGGTGGCAAACCTGCCGCCGTCCAGCTGAACCATAGGGCGGATATCGGGCGGAATGACCGGAATCACGTCCATAATCATCCAGTCAGGCATATTTCCGGAGTCCCGGAAGGCCTCCACCACCTCCAGCCTCTTGATGATGCGGGCGCGCTTCTGTCCGGAGGACTCCTTCAGTCCGGCCTTCAGCTCCTCCGCCTCCTCGTCCAGGTCGATGGCCTGCAGCAGCTCCTTGATGGCCTCCGCGCCCATGCCTACCCGGAACTTGTTCCCGTACATCTCCCTGGCGTCCTGGTACTCCTTCTCGGAGAGAATCTGCTTGTAGTCCAGACCGGTCTCTCCCGAATCCAGCACGATATAGGACGCGAAATAAAGCACCTTCTCCAGCACTCTGGGGGAGAGATCCAGAATCAATCCCATGCGGCTGGGGATTCCCTTGAAATACCAGATATGGGACACCGGCGCCGCCAGCTCGATATGGCCCATGCGCTCCCTGCGGACGCTGGATTTGGTCACCTCCACGCCGCAGCGGTCGCAGACAACGCCCTTGTATCTGATCTTCTTGTATTTTCCGCAGTGGCACTCCCAGTCCTTGTTGGGACCGAAAATCTTCTCGCAGAACAGACCGTCCCGCTCGGGCTTCAGCGTCCTGTAGTTGATGGTTTCGGGCTTCATGACCTCGCCATGGGACCACTCGCGGATTTTATCAGGTGACGCCAGGCCTATTTTGATGGCATCAAAAGTCATAGGCTGGTATGCTGTTGTCTCATTCTTTGTCTCTGACATGAATGGCACTCCTTCCTTACTCTATCCTAATCGGTAATCGCTCCGGGCAGACTGCGCTGCCGGAAACAGGCATCAGAATTCCTCACCGTCTCCAAAGTCCTCGGAATCCTCTTCGAAGTCCATGTCGTCTTCCTCGTCCTCGAAGTCCTCATCCTCGTCTTCCTCTTCGTCAGAGTTCATCAGTTCACCGCTCTCATCGAACTCCTGCGCCTGATATCCCATAGTGCCCAGGGAGCCATTGTCATAATCATCGTATTTGCGGTCGTCCCCCATCTCAAAGCGGTAATCCGTGTCGCCGTAGTCGATGGTCTCCATGATCTCCACTTCCGTCTGATCCTCCCGCAGCACCCGCACGTCCAGTCCCAGGGCCTGCAGCTCTTTTAACAGCACCTTGAAGGACTCGGGGATGCCGGGCTCGGGGATATTGTCCCCCTTGATGATGGCCTCATAGGTCTTCACGCGGCCCACCACATCGTCGGACTTCACCGTGAGGATCTCCTGCAGGGTATAGGACGCGCCGTAGGCCTCCAGGGCCCACACCTCCATCTCTCCGAAGCGCTGGCCGCCGAACTGGGCCTTGCCGCCTAATGGCTGCTGGGTCACCAGGGAGTAAGGGCCGGTGGAACGGGCGTGAATCTTGTCGTCCACCAGGTGATGGAGCTTCAGGTAATGCATGTGGCCGATGGTGACAGGGCTGTCGAAGTACTCCCCTGTCCTGCCGTCCCGCAGGCGCACTTTTCCGTCCCGGGAAATGGGCACGCCCTTCCACAGCTCCCTGTGGTCTCGATTGTCCGACAGATACTGCATGACCTCAGGAAGCAGCTCCTCCTTATGCTTCGCCTCGAACTCCTCCCACTCCAGATTGACGTAATCGTTGGCCAGATCCAGCGTATCCATGATATCGTTCTCGTTAGCCCCGTCGAAAATAGGGGTGGCGACGTTGAAGCCCAGCGCCTTCGCGGCCAGGGACAGGTGAATCTCCAGCACCTGCCCGATGTTCATACGGGAAGGCACGCCCAGGGGATTCAGCACGATGTCCAGGGGACGGCCATTGGGCAGATAGGGCATATCCTCCACGGGCAGCACACGGGACACCACGCCCTTGTTGCCATGGCGGCCTGCCATCTTGTCGCCTACGGAAATCTTTCTCTTCTGCGCTATATAAATGCGGACTGCCTGGTTCACGCCGGGGGAGAGCTCATCGCTGTTCTCCCTGGTGAACACCTTCGCGTCTACTACAATGCCGTATTCGCCGTGGGGAACCTTCAGGGAGGTGTCGCGCACCTCTCTGGCCTTCTCGCCGAAGATAGCCCGCAGCAGCCGCTCCTCCGCGGTCAGCTCGGTCTCGCCCTTGGGCGTGACCTTGCCCACCAGGATGTCCCCGGCGTGCACTTCCGCGCCGATGCGGATGATTCCCCTGTCGTCCAGATCCTTCAGCGCATCATCGCCCACGCCGGGCACGTCCCTGGTAATCTCCTCAGGCCCCAGCTTGGTGTCACGGGCCTCCGCCTCGTACTCCTCTATATGCACTGAGGTATACACGTCATCCTGCACCAGGCGCTCGCTGAGCAGCACGGCGTCCTCATAATTATAGCCTTCCCAGGTCATGAAGCCAATCAGCGGATTCTTGCCCAGCCCCAGCTCACCCATGGCCGTGGAGGGGCCGTCGGCAATCACCGTCCCTGCCTCCACATGGTCTCCCTTGAACACAATGGGCTTCTGGTTGTAGCAGTTGGACTGGTTGCTCCTGGCGAACTTGGTCAGGTGGAACTCCGCCTTCTCGCCGTCGTCATAGGTCATCCGAATCATGGCGGAGGACACGTAGTCAATCGTTCCCGCCTTCTTGGCCACCACGCAGACGCCGGAGTCCACGGCGGCCTTTGGCTCCATGCCGGTGCCCACCACAGGCGCTTCCGTGGTCAGCAGGGGCACAGCCTGGCGCTGCATGTTGGAGCCCATCAGCGCGCGGTTGGCATCATCGTTCTGTAGGAAGGGAATCAGCGCCGTAGCCACGGAGAACACCATCCGGGGCGACACGTCCATGTAGTCGAACATGGAGCGGGGATACTCGGAAGTCTCCTCCCTGTAACGGCCGGACACGGTATTGCGGACAAAATGCCCCTCCGCGTCCAGGGCCTCGCTGGCCTGGGCCACATGATAGTTGTCCTCCTCGTCCGCGGTCATATAGACCACCTCGTCCGTGACCACCGGGTTCCTGGGGTCGGACTTATCCACCTTACGGTAGGGCGCTTCGATAAAGCCGTATTCGTTGATCCTGGCATAGCTTGCCAGGTAGTTGATCAGGCCGATATTGGGGCCTTCAGGGGTCTCGATGGGGCACATCCTCCCATAGTGGGAGTAGTGCACGTCGCGCACCTCGAAACCGGCGCGCTC
>CAOOJO010000356.1 GCA_948496895.1 uncultured Acetatifactor sp.
GCCCTGGGACCCGAAAGTGCCGGTCTTGTCATTCATATATTTCTCACAGAACGTATCCTGCCTATAGATGCGCATGTCTGCGGCGAAATCCTTTCGCTGTCCCATAAAGCCATAATGGCTGAACAGTCTGTTGGCCAGGGTATGCATGTCGGAATGAACGGCAAAATAGCTGTCCGCCTTGTTGGAGAGCAGAGGAGCGATATAGGTCACGGCCAGCATGAGGGCAACGATCAGGGCCAGAAACAGTGGATTGTTCAGCACAGTCAATGCTCCGGCACTGTCAGGCACCCGGCTGGTGAACAGGGTCACGGTCATGACGATGCCGCCGACCAGGGTGAAGAAGGCGCCCAGCAGCTCATTCATCAGATGCAAAGCCCTGGCCAGCCCCCAGCCGCCGCTGTTCTGGGTCTGGAGAATCTGGGACAGCTTCCGGTCAGTGTCGGAATCGTCCACGATGCAGAAATCCATGTCCATCATTTTGTCGGCGATGATTTTGCGCAGATAGTAGAACCGGAAGTCCTCCTCCATGGCTTTTCTCTTTTTCAGCAAGGCTTCCACCAGGGAAATCAGCGCCGCACAGATCAGCGCCGCCAGCACCAATGCCAGGAGCCGTTCGGGCCTTCGGCTGCCGGACAGCTCCTCGAGGATGAGGGCCAGGAGCCAGATGCCCGCATAGGGGGCCAGGGAGCTCCAGGCGCAGGATATCAGGTACACTGTAATGATTCCGGGCTGGCTGCGGTGTATGAGCTGTAGGGCCTTTTTATTGATCAGCCAGGTCTCTTTCCAGGATAATAGTTTATTTGATTTACTGCTCATTGCCATCGGTTCCCTCCTTGTAATATTTGCTCTGTACCTCATAAAGCTGGGCATAGCGCCCGCCCAGGGAAAGCAGCTGACTGTGGCTTCCCTCCTCGGCGATCCGGCCGCCCTCCACAAGGAGGATGCGGTCGCAGAAGCGGGTGGATGCCAGTCTGTGGGAAATGTACACCGAGGAGCGGCCCCGGGTCATCTCGTCGTATTTGGAGTACATATCGGCCTCGGCGATTGGATCTAAGGCCGCGGTGGGCTCGTCCAGCACGATCAGGGGAGCGTCCTTGTACAGGGCCCTGGCCAGCATGAGGCGCTGGGTCTCGCCGCCGGAGAGGGTGGCCGCGTCCTCGTAGACCTCCCGCAGCAGCTTTGCGTCATATTGCTGGGGCAGGGATTCGATTTTTCGGGTAAGGCCGGCCTTTGCGATGCATTCCCTTACCCTGTCCCTGTCGATATGCTCCTCTGTCTGGGCTACGTTGGCGGCGATGGTGGCGGCCAGTATGTTGAAGTCCTGGAAGACCGCGGAGAACAGGCGGTAATAGTCCCTCCGGTTGTACCGGCGGATGTCCCTGCCGTTTAAAAGTACACGCCCTTCCGTGGGATCCAGGAAGCCGCAGAGGAGCTTGATGAGGGTGGTCTTGCCCGCGCCGTTTCGCCCCACCACGGCCAGCTTCTCGCCGGGGCGCAGGGTCAGGTCGATATGGGAAAGGGTGTCCTGTGCCGCGCCCGGATAGCGGAAGGACACATCCTCCAGACGGATTTCGTATTCCCCTGCCCCGTCCACGGCGATGGGCTCGCCCTCCTCGAAGCGGAAGGGCTCCGGGTACTCCAGGCATTCCCGGATATTGGAGATTTCCAGGCCCTGCTTGTGCAGCGTGAGGAAGCCGTTCAGGATGCCGCTTACCCATGCGCTGAAATTCCCTACGGCGGAGAAATAGAGCAGGAACATGGATACGCTCAGCCGTCCGTCCAGCACCAGCCGGATCAGGTAGGCATAGGCAAAGCCGTTCTGTAGGAAGGCCAGCGCCAGATTGGCGATGCTGCCCCACAGGAACCTGTTCTGCACCCGCCTGTGGAAGGCGCAGTATACAGCCCGGGTGCCGTCGAATACCTGCTGCAGCCAGGGCTGCATGTCGAAGATGCGGATATCCTTTGCCATCTTCCTGCCCTCGGTACAGTTGAAGAAGTGGAAGAACATACGGTCGCATTCCCCCTCCTCCTCCCGGTGGCGGTAACGGTACTCGGCCAGGGGCCTGTTGATGCAATACCCCGCCAGGGACGCCGCGGCAATGACCACAATCAGCAGGGGGCTTACAGAGGACAGGAGGGTCAGATAGAACAGGAATCCGGTTACATCCCGAAGCAGATTCGTCAATGTGGTCCAAATGGCCTCTCCGGCAGCCTCATTGCAGTTCAGCGAGTCACCGGCCTTGGACACCTTTTTCAGGAGTTCATCGTTGCATGTGTTGGGATAGGAGGTTATGGCCATCTTGTTGTTGATTTTGCTGATGAGGGCCATGCGCACTGTGATCCTGCCATACAGGACATTGGTCTCCAGATAGCCGGAGGCGGCATTCAGCAGGATATTCAGGGCCAGAAAGGCCAATATCATGAAGAACAGCCTGTCCAGAGGCTCATGAACCTCCACGGAGCCAACGATGACGGGCGCTATGTAGAGCCCGGTGAGATTGCTCGCCACTGCCAGGAGCGCTGTCAGGACGCATAGGACGGGCACCTTCTTCTCCCGCTCCCGGATGGCCAGCCTTATCATGAAGGCTGCGGACTGCCACATGTTGTATTTTGGTTTTTGCTTTTTTTCTTCCATATCTTTCTGTCATGTCTCCTTTCCAGAGGAATTTGTGGATGTAATGGTATTGTATCACAGATTCCTGCCATTTGGTGCAGGGGTGACGAAATAGCCGGATGGGGGGACGAATAAAATGAAGAAGAGCATTCATATGGTTTACAGGCGGGGGAATGATCGCTATAATGGTATTTGTACCTTTTGAACCATACCCCAGGAGAGTCTTGCCATGTACAGATTTGCCATATGCGATGATGCCGCCGCGGATGCGGATTATATAAAGTCCCTGATACTGGAGTGGAACCGGGAGGCGGGGCATCCCCTGCGGATAGAGACCTACACTTCAGCCGAGGCCTTTCTGTTCGCATATGAGGACGACGATTCCGTAGACATGCTGTTCCTGGACATCGAGATGAAGGAGATGAGCGGCGTGGAGCTGGCAGGGAGGCTTCGGGAAATGGGTGCGGGGCTCCAGATCGTGTTCATCACGGGCTATATGGACTATATCGAGCAGGGCTACGATGTGGAGGCGCTCCACTATCTGTTGAAGCCGGTGACGGGGGAGAAGCTGCGCCCTGTGCTGGACAGGGCCATGAAGCGGCTGTCCGCCAGGGGGAAGGCCCTCCTGCTCACCTGGGGCAGCGCCACCACCAGGGTGCCTTTGCATGAAATCCGGTATCTGGAAGTGCTGCGCAACTACGTCACCGTACATGCCGATGAAGCATATACGGTTAAACGTACACTAAAGGAGCTGGAACAGGAGCTGGACGAGAGCTTCTGCAAAATCCACCGCTCCTATATCGTGAACCTGCGGTTCGTGAAGCAGGTGGCAAAGACCGCCGTGACCTTAAAGGACGGCACTCAGTTACCTTTGTCCGGCAAGGCCTACGAGGGAGTGAACCGGGCCATGATTGCCTATTTCTGACCATTTTCACCGGAAAGGAGAGCCCAATGCGCCTGCTGGACAAGCTGATAGACAAAAGGATAGCCCAGTACCAGAGCGGCCTGTTGACGGCCCACTACGCGGAGGTGGAGAACATGTACAGCCAGGTGAGGGGCTGGCGACACCGTCGCCACGTCGCCGCCTTCGGTCTTCTCCA
>CAOOJO010000357.1 GCA_948496895.1 uncultured Acetatifactor sp.
CATATCCTCGAACATCATGCCGGGTATCACGAGCTGCTTGAAGCTGCTCTTGGCCCTGCGGATGCGGCTGATGGTGCTGTCCCCCCGCTTGGTGCCCTGGAGGGCATTGTAGATTCCCTTCTTCAGATCCAGATAGCTGCTGGCGGTGCGGATGCTGTTGAGATATTTAGACATGCCCCCCACGTTCTCGGAGATGGACATATTGTTGTCGTTTAAGATGATGATGAAGTTCGTCTCCAGCTTGGCGGCGTTGTTCAGAGCCTCATAGGCCATGCCCCCGGTCAGGGAGCCGTCTCCTATGACGGCTACGATCGTCTCGCTGCCCCCTGTAATCTCACGGGCCTTCACAAGCCCCAGCCCCGCAGACAGGGAGGTGGAGCTGTGGCCGGTGTCGAAGACATCGCAGTCGCTTTCCTTACGCTTTGGGAAACCGCTGAGACCATGGAACTGGCGCAGGGTCTCGAACCTTTCCTTCCGGCCTGTGAGGATTTTGTGGGTGTAGGACTGATGCCCCACGTCCCAGATGATTTTGTCCTTCGGCAGATCCAGGGCCAGGTGCAGGGCCATGGTCAGCTCCACGGCCCCCAGGTTGGCCCCCAGGTGTCCTCCCGTGACGCTGATCGTCCGTATCAGGAAATCCCGGATTTCCTGTGCCAGGTCGCCCAGATCCTCTTTCCTTATCTTCTTGATATCGTTGGCCTGTCCTATGGTCTCCAGCAACATAGCCGTCCCTTGCCTTTCCCGGCAGCTTTCCACGAAAAACCGTCCATAGAAAAACGCCGCGTCCGTTTTTTACCTCTATTTTCTTCTGTCTATCAGGTTCAGAATCAACTGCTTCAGGAATTCATGCTCCCCCGGGAAGCCATCCAGAATAGCCACGGCCTCTCTGGACAATGCCTCCACGTCCGTCTTCGCCTGCTCCAGGCCCTTCCAGGTCACATAGGTCTCCTTCTGGTTCGCGGCGTCGCTGCCTGTGGATTTACCCAGCTCTTTGCTGTCTCCGATCACGTCCAGGATATCGTCCTGTATCTGGAAGGCGATGCCTATATCATAGGCGCACTTTTCGATGGCCGCCACCTGCTCCCTGTCAGCCCCTGCCAGAATCGCCCCCACCATCATGGCCGCCTGTATCAGGGCCGCGGTCTTATGGGCGTGGATGAACATCAGTCTGGCCCCGGCTTCCTCCGAAGCGATTCCCGGTGAACCGGTCCTCCTGGAATCCGCAGTTCCAGGCACAAGGCATTCCTCGGCCTGGCCGGATTCTCGCTCGGCCATGACATCCACCACCTGTCCGCCGATCATGCCGTAGATTCCGGCCTTCCGCGCCAGCACGGAAAACGCGGCATAGGCCCGCTCCAGCTTCGCAAGCCTTTCGCCCTCGGAAACGCCACGCTCCGCCCCAGCCGCCCCGCTCTCCCCAAACGCCCGAATCGCAGTCTCAAAGGCGTAGTTCAGCAGGCCGTCCCCGGCCAGGATGCCCATGGTCTCCCCATAGACATACCAGGTGGTCTCCTTTCCCCTGCGGTAGCGGTCATTGTCCATAGCCGGCAGGTCATCGTGCACCAGGGAATAGGTATGAATCATCTCTATGGCTGCCATGAAATGTTTGATTACGTCACTGTCTTCTCCACCGCACATGCGGTAGGTCTCCCGCATCAGAATCGGCCGCAGGCGCTTTCCCCCGGCCAGCAGGCTGTAGTTCATGGCTTCACAGATCTCGCCCTGCAGCCCTTCCTCCCCCGGCAGGTGCTCCCGCAGCACCCGCTCCGCATAGGCGGTCTCATCCCGCAGTCTCTCCTCAAATGCTGATGCGTCCATTTCCGAATTCCTCCAGTTCTCCCTCTTCCGTGAGCTTAAGCACCTGCTTCTCCACCTTATCTATCTGGTCGTTGCACTGCTTCAGGACCGCCATGCCAGCGCTGTAGGCTTTGAAAGCCTCCTCCAGCGGGATGTCGTCCCTGTCCAGCTCCTCTATCAGTTCCTCCAGCCTGGCGAAATTCTCCTCCAGGCCGGGCTGTCTCGTCTCCTCAGCCATATTTGTATCCTCCTGTCCCACTGCCCTTCAGCCGATCTCCTACAGAGCGGAATCTCCGCCTCACCACAGTCGCTGCCGCCGACATAGCAAAAGGCCTTCAGCACATCTGCTCCCTTCCGCTCTCCGCGGGCCCGATTCTGACCACATTGGCTGCGATGTGCCCGTCCTTCACCCGGATGGTGATATCCTGCCCTTCCCGCACCTGTCTCACCGAGCGCACATTGTGGCCCGCGCTGTCCTCCACATAGGAATAGCCGCTGCTTAGCTTCTCCAGAGGAGAAAGCCCTTTCATCCGCTCGATGTAGATTGCCAGCTCATGGCGGCGGCGCTCCAAAAGCCGCCGCATCCTTTCCTGCAGCCTTTCCTCCGCCGACAGCGCAGCCATCTTCCTCTCCCGAATCCGGCTCTCAGGGCTGGCCAGCTTCAGCCGCAGTTCCAGATGCCTGGCCTGGCTCCGGCTGTCCTGGAGCTTTCTCTGCATCAGACGAGACAGCGCGTCCTCATAATTCGCCATTCCGCTCATAATGTCACGAATGTCCGTCACTGCCAGCTCCGCCGCGGCAGAGGGCGTGGGTGCCCGCAGGTCTGCCACGAAATCCACGATGGTGGTGTCCGTCTCATGCCCCACCGCGGAGATAATGGGCACAGAGCAGTCGAACACCGCCTGGGCCACCTCCCGCTCGTTGAAGGCCCATAAATCCTCGATGGAGCCGCCGCCCCTGCCCACGATCATCACGTCCACTCCAAGGGCTTCCAGGGCCCGGATGCCCCGGACGATGCTGGCCACCGCCGCCTCCCCCTGGACGATGGCCGGGTAGAGGATAATCTGCACGTAAGGATTCCGCCTGCCCGCTATCTGGATGATGTCCCGAACCGCCGCTCCCGTGTCCGCGGTGACCACTCCCAGGGTCTTGATGAATCTGGGGATGGGCTGCTTGTACTCCGGGGCGAACATACCGGATTCCTCCAGCTCGCGCTTGAGCTGCTCGAACCTCTCATAGAGCAGGCCGCTTCCGTCCAGCGTAATCTCCTTTGCGTAGAGCTGGTACTTCCCGTCCCGCTCGTACACGTCCACCGCGCCGCCCACAATCACCTGCTGGCCTTCGGACATACGAAAAGAGAGGCCCGCACGGCTGCCCGCGAACATCACGCAGCCTATGGTCCCCCTGGAATCCTTCAACGTAAAATAGATATGTCCCGAGGAATGGTATTTGCAGTTGCTCACCTCGCCCTTCACGTAAAGGCGCTGCAACAGATAGTCCTGCGTGAACATATTTTTGATATAGGAATTTACTTGTCCTACTGTATAAACATTCCGGATTTCAATCACCCGATTCCATGGATTCTCTCCGCAGCTTAAAGTTTGACAATCTTGGCCAGGATGGCGTTCACGAACCCGCCGGAATTCTCCTGTCCGTACAGCTTCGCGATTCCCACCGCCTCATCGATTGCCACGCCTGCGGGAATGTCGTCATCGAAGCGCAGCTCGTACACTGCCAGACGCAATACCGTCAGCTCCACCTTTCCCATCCGCCTGGTGTTCCATCCCACGGTATTTTCGTCAATCAGCCTGTCTATCCCGGGAAGCTCCCGAAGGACAGCCTGGCAGCGCGTCTCTATATAATCGGCATCCTTCTGGGATCCGATCTCCTCGTTGTCCTCCACGA
>CAOOJO010000358.1 GCA_948496895.1 uncultured Acetatifactor sp.
GCCTGGACATCAGCCGGAAATCCGCATGGTTATATACGGTCTTCACCCCCATGAGGCGCATCAGCTTATAGAAGGCCTGGGCGGAGGTGCGCTTGAAGAAGGTATCCGTCCTGCGCTCCTTCCTGACCCCATACACGATATCATTCCCTGCGTGGAACTTGTCCACCATCTCTTCGATGACATCCACGTCGTCCTGCAGATCCGCATCGATGGAGATGGTCACATCGCTCATGTCCTTCGCAGTGATCAGCCCTGCCGTCAGCGCGAACTGATGTCCCACGTTTCCGGCCAGTTTGACGCCGCGCACTCTGACAGGATAGGCGGCATGCTCTTCCTCTATCAGCTCCCAGGTGCGGTCCTTACTGCCATCGTTCACGAAGAGGATGAAGCTGTCCTCTGCCACCTTCCCCTTCCGAATCAGACTCTCCAATACGTCGCGCAGCGCTTTGGAAGCCAGCTTCAGGACTTCCTCTTCATTATAGCAGGGAACCACGATTGCCAACCTGTCCATATCAATCCCTTCCTTCAGCCTTATTCATCCCAGTTGTGGTATACCGCCTGCACATCGTCATCGTCGTCCAGGAGATCCAGTATCCTCTGCAGACTCTTCACCGCGCTCTCGTCGGTCAGGGCCACATAATTCTGCGGAATCATGGTGACCTCGGCGCTCATCATGGGGATTCCCTGATCCTCCAGGGCCTTCCGCACCTCCTCGAAGCTGTCCGGATCCGTCAGCACCTCGAAGCTGTCCTCCTCCTCGGCAAAGTCCTCCGCGCCGGCATCCAGCGCCATCATCATCAGGTCGTCCGCCTCCATCTCGCATTCTTCCTTGTCGATGATGATCTGCCCCTTCTTGTCGAACATGAAGGAGACGCATCCGGGAGTGCCTATGTTCCCCTGGCCCTTTGTGAAAGCGCTGCGCACGTTGGCGGCCGTGCGGTTCTTGTTGTCGGTCAGCGCGTCCACGATTATCGCTATTCCGTTAGGGCCGTAGCCCTCATAGGTGACGTACTCATAGTTGACATTGCCCACGTCCCCGGCGGCCTTCTTGATGCCCCTCTCAATGGTATCGTTTGGCATGTTGTTGGCCTTTGCCTTGGCTACCACTGTGGCAAGCTTGAAATTGTTGTTGGGATCCGGGCCGCCCTCCTTCACCGCCACGGCAATCTCCCTGCCGATGATGGTGAAGATTTTGCCCTTCGCGGCGTCGTTCTTCTCCTTCTTGTGCTTTATGTTGGCGAATTTTGAATGTCCTGACATATATTCTCTCCTTTTATCCTGTTTTCGGCTTGTATACGGCCGTCTTCTACCTTATCATATCATTTTTCATCGCTTTCTTCAAGCTCTGAATCCTCCCGGGGCAGCCTTCTGACCAGGACGCTCTGAATCATGTTCCGCTCCACGGCCAGAATCTTGAAATTGAAGCCCCCGTAATCCACGTCGAACTCCTCGTCCGGCTCCGGTATCCTGTCCAGCCTGGAAATCAGGAAGCCGTTCAGGGTCTCGAACTCCTCGTCCTCGAAGGGGATGCCGAACCGCTCCTCCAGCTCCTCCAGGGGCGTCCTTCCATCGATGACATATTCGTCTTCCCCTTTCTCCTCGATGTGTTCGGTGATTTCATCGTACTCGTCCAGGATATTGCCCACGATTTCCTCCAGGATGTCCTCCATGGCCACCAGGCCGTCGGTCTGACCGTACTCGTCCACCACGATGACCATCTGCTGCTTTCCCTCCTGCATCTGCCGGAAGAGCTCGTCGATGTTCGTGGTCTGGGGGACGAACACAGGCTCCCGCAGCAGATCCGCCAGCTCCTTCAGGGGCTGATTCAGGTTCCCCTCCCCCCTGTGGAAGCGCATGGCATCCTTCAAATGCAGGATTCCGATGATATTGTCGATGTTCTCCTCGTAGACCGGATAGCGGCTGTTCTTTCCCTCCATCATGAAGGTGATGGCATCCCCCAGCAGGGTATCCGCGCTGATGGCCACAATGTTCTGCCTGTGGGTCATGATGTCCTGGGCTTCCTTGTCCCCGAACTCGAAGATATTGGAAATCATCTCCGCCTCGCTGGCCTGAATCAGGCCCTGCTCATGGCCCTCATTGACCATATGGATGATTTCCTCCTCCGTGACATCTGATTCGTTCTCGTTCCCTTTTATGCCGAACAGCCGCAATATCCCGCTGGTGGTCAGATTCACCAGCCCGGTAAAGGGAGCAAGGAGCTTCGTCACAAAGTATGTGGGCGTGATGAAGAGGTATGCCCATTTTTCCGGTGCCCTGGCCCCCAGCCTCTTCGGGAGCAGGACACCAAGCGTAAGCGTTATGTACAGAAGCAGGAAGCCGGACAGCGCCCAGGACACCACCGCCAGGATGCCCGCCGGAACCTCCCCCAGCCTAAGCTGCTTCTCTGCCAGGAATTTCAGCCCTCCTGACAGGGCCTTCAGCAGCAGCCGCAGATGAACCGTGCCGATGACAATATTGATCAGCGTGGTGATCAGCTGCACGGTATTGACATACTCGATGGGATTGCCGATGATAGCCCGCAGCCTGATCGACTTCTTGTCCTTCTCTTCCTCGGCCCTCCTTTCGATTTCCTTCTCGTTCAAAGAATTCACCGCCGCCCCGAAGCCGTAGAAAAACATGTCAATCAGAAGCAATGCTGCGTAAAAGATAATACTGGCAGTAGGTCCACCGTCGTCCATTTTAATCCTTTCCTCCAAAAAAGTTTTTCCTGTGGTAATTCCCTGAGGTAAAATATACCATCTATCCAGCAATCCGTCAAGGATCGCTTGCGTTCGTCAAGAACCGGGTTGCGTCCGTCAAGGATTGCTTGGTTTCATCAAGGATTGGTTGCGTCCGTCCGCCCTTCTCTATGTATCCAGCTCCAGGCTGACCATCAGGGCCCTGTCCACTCTCCTCATGATTTCACCGTCCAGATGGCATACCTTGTCCTTCAGGCGTTTCTTGTCGATTGTGCGCAGCTGTTCCAGCAGAACCACGGAATCCTTATCCATGTCGTACAGCGCGGCGTTCAGCTCGATATGCGTAGGCAGCTTCGCCTTGTTCATCTTAGAGGTGATTGCGGCGCAGATGACCGTAGGGCTGTGTTTGTTGCCCACATCATTCTGGACGATCAGGACAGGCCTGATGCCTCCCTGTTCCGAACCGATCACCGGCCTGAGATCCGCGTAATATACATCTCCTCGTCTCATTCTTCCTCCAAATCCATCCCTGCCCGGGGGCAGGAATCCACATTTCCTGTATTTGTAGGATAGTATTGCCATATTCTGCCGGGCTATTCAGACAATCAAAAGAAAAGCTCCCCCTTTATCATATGGAGAACTCCACGAAAAGTTTCCACCTGTATTCCGGCATTTACCCGGTACAGGCAATACGGCCTGCCGCCTCTGCCATGTCCCCTGCCGTACAGGCATAGGGGCCAATCCCGGCCGTCACATAGTCCCCTGCCCGTCCGTGGACATACGCGCCCACAGCCGCCGCCTGGAAGCCCTCCATCCCCTGGGCCAGCAGGGCGGCTATGATTCCGGCCAGCACGTCCCCGCTTCCCGCCGTGGCCATGCCGTTGTTTCCGCTCAGGTTCACGCAGGTTCCATGCCCCTCCCGGCAGATGAAGGTGCGCGCGTCCTTTGCCGCCACCACCGCGTTCAGCCTTGCAGCCAGGGCGTCTCCGGCCGCGGGG
>CAOOJO010000359.1 GCA_948496895.1 uncultured Acetatifactor sp.
CCACTGCCGCTTTAGACCCCATTGCGGAGAACAATCTGTACCTGCAGTACCAGAGCCTGACCCAGGGGAAGACCTCGGTCTACATTTCCCACCGCTTCGCCTCCACCCGCTTCTGCGACCGGATCGTGCTGCTGGAGGACGGCATGATCAAGGAGGTGGGCTCCCATGAGGAGCTGATGGAGCGAAACGGCAGCTACGCCTATATGTTCGGCGTACAGAGCAAATATTATCAGTCCGGCGCAGAGGCGGTTTCGGGACTGGAATAACAGCAACCGCCTGTACGGCACCCCATAGGATTTACGGACGCATGCACCTGGCGGCCGGGAATCCTATGCCAGTGTCTGGGTGCTGTACTGGCGGTTGCGGGACTGGAATAAAAAAGGAGATTATAATCATGAAGAAAGAGAATACGACCTTAAGGGCCTTCCGGCAATACAGCGGATACAATCCGAAATACTTCCCCCTCTGCCTCCTGCAGACCATCTTCAAGAACGCCTCTTTTTTCTTCAGCCTCTGGATGACCGCGAAAATCGTGGATGCGCTCTATGAGGGAATGGAGAAGCGGGAGCTGTACCTCCTGGTGGCGGCTGCCCTGGCGGGCATCTTATTGATCAGATCCGTAGCGGCCATTCTGGACAGACAGGTGGAGACTGCCCTGGAGGTTCTGGAGAACCATGAGGCGGAAGCCTTTTACCGAAAGGCTTTGGGGCTTGACTACGACAAGATAGAGAATCCGGACATCCGCCAGATCCGGAGGAAGATAGACGAAAACAAGCACATCAATGAATATGGGGTCATCCGTATGAGGACTATGCTGCTGCTGATGATGGACAGCCTGGTGAACCTGGCTTTCTCCGCCGTCCTGTTCACGGAAATGTTCTCCCTGATGGCGGCGGCCCCTTTCCAGTGGCTGAGCCTAATCCTCCTGGCAGCGCTGATCGCATCCGTGGC
This sequence comes from uncultured Acetatifactor sp., assembly GCA_948496895.1. Taxonomy (GTDB): domain Bacteria; phylum Bacillota; class Clostridia; order Lachnospirales; family Lachnospiraceae; genus Acetatifactor. The sequence goes on from CAOOJO010000359.1 coordinate 952, forward strand.
CGGAGGGTTCCTCAGTGGGCTGCGGGGCAACAGAATATGGTCTACCTACCTCAACGATGTCAGCGCGATGTTTCTGAAAGAGAACAGAATCAGCCAGGGCTACAAGGTATCGGGAATGGACAACCGGATCTATCGCCAACAGCCAATCATCAATGAGCTGTACCAAAAATCCGCCATGGAACACAAGAAAGCCATGCTAACTGGATTTGGGATACGCTTCTATTTCCTGGAAGCCCCCAGCGCTGTGTTCTCTTGGATAACTACAGGATTGTCTTATTTAATCATATGCCTGTACTGCACCCTGGGCGCTTTTCCCGTGGGGAGCGTCATCAAATATGTGGGGTATCTCAGGAAACTGACAGAGAGCATCCAGATTCTCCTGGACACTCTCGGATGGATCCAAGAGAACGAAAAGTTCCTGAGGGACTACCTGGCTTTCTTTGACCTCGAAAACGACATGTACCAGGGCAGCCTGGCCGTAGAAAAGCGCAGCGACAAGAAATTCCTCATCTCCTTCCGGAATGTCAGTTTCCGCTACGCGGGCTGCGACGACTTCGCCTTAGAGGACATCAGCCTGGATCTGCGGTCAGGGGAGCGGCTGGCTGTGGTGGGGATGAACGGCAGCGGCAAGACCACTTTCGTGAAGCTCCTGTGCCGCCTCTATGACCCTACAGAGGGAGAGATCGTCATGAATGACTTCAATATCCGGAAATACGACTACCGCCAGTATCTGGACATCTTCTCCGTGGTGTTCCAGGACTACAACCTGCTGGCGGTCCCCCTTGGCAACAACGTGTCCTGCGCTGCCGCCTGGGATCAGGGGAAAGCGGAGCAGCTGCTTCAGGAGGTGGGCTTCGGCGAGCGCTACCGGGAGATGCCAAAAGGGCTTAAGACCCCTGTCTATAAGGAATTCGATACCGACGGGGTGGATCTCTCCGGCGGGGAGGCCCAAAAGGTGGCCTTGGCCAGAGCGCTGTACCGGGACACGCCTTTCATCATCCTAGACGAGCCCACCGCCGCCCTGGACCCCATCGCGGAAGCGGAGATCTACGCCAAATTTGACGAAATCGTGGGGGACAAGACAGCCATCTACATCAGCCACCGGCTGTCCTCCTGCCAGCTCTGCGACCGGATCCTGGTGTTCCATGAGGGCCGGATCGTCCAGTCCGGCACCCACCAGGAGCTGCTTGCGGACGAGACCGGGAAATATTATGAGCTTTGGCATGCACAGGCACAGTATTACGCTTGAATCCGCCCTGTTTTTTCCATACTCCTCCGCTGATTTTAAGTCATTGCATTTATATGCAAACTATTGTAAACTGAATATAACACCAACAGAAAGGAAAAAGCCATGAAAGAACAACTATACACCATCCCCTTAAACGATGCCGTGAACGCGGGCGATGAGTGCCCTTTTTGCTTCATTGAAAGGAGCGTGGAGCAGGATTTGCTGGATTTCGTGCTGGGCAGCGGCTCCTCCTACATGGAGGCGGACATCCGCGAGATGACGGACAAGGCCGGCTTCTGCAGGCAGCATTTCCAGAAGATGTTCGACTACGGCAATACCCTGGGCAACGCCTGGATTTTAAAGACCCATTACCAGAAGGTCATAGGCGAGATGAAGAACGAATTCGCCCATTTCAAGCCCGCCAAGCCCTCCCTCAAGGACAAGCTGCGCGGGTGCGTGGACTCCAACCCCATCGCCGCCTGGGTTCAGAAAAAGGAATCCACCTGCTACATCTGCGACCACTTCGCCGAGACCTATGCCCGGTACATGGACACCTTCTTCTACCTCTGGAATCAGGACAGCGCCTTCCGCCAGAAAATCAAGGACGGAAAGGGCTTCTGCCTGCACCATTTCGGGGATCTGTGCCAGGCCGCGGACGGCAAGCTCTCCGGCAATGCCAGGGACGAGTTCTACAGCGTCATGTTCCCTCTCATGGAGAGCAACATGACCCGCCTGTCCGAGGACGTGGCCTGGATGGTGGAGAAATTCGACTACCGCAACAAGGACGCGGACTGGAAGAATTCCAGGGACGCCATCCAGCGGGGCATGCAGAAGCTCAAGGGCGGATACCCGGCGGACGGCCCTTATACTATGAGCAAGTAATATATCACCGGTACACGATTCCCCTGACCATGTCCAGATAGCCGCAGATCTCCTCATAGAGCATCTCCGGCTGGAAGGAGGCGTCCTGGAACCGCTCCGTCATCAGCCCCTTGATGGTGAAGTCCAGCATCTTCCGCAGCCTTTCCCCGTCCACGCCGCCGGGCAGCGCCGCGTAATCAATCTGGCTGTCTATGGCGGCGTAGGCCTCCGAAAGGGCGTTCCTCTTCTCCTCCGTGGACAGCAGCGCCTCGTAGGAGTCCTCGGAGAGGGAGCGGTTCAGGAACTGCTGCATGTACGGATAGGCCTTCATGGCATGCATTTTGGCGCATTCTATCTGCTTCATCAGCGCGAACAGATCCGTCTCCCTGGCGTTCACCGTAGAGCGCAGCTCCAGAGTCATGAACCTGGAGCTGTAGTCATAGATGAAGCAGTAGAGGCCCACCTTGCTGCCGAAGTAGTGGAAGAGCAGGCCCTTGCTGATGGCCGCCTCCTTCACGATGTCGTCGGTGCTGCCGTGGCGGTAGCCCTGCATGGCGAATATCTTCAGGGCAGCGTTGATGATTCTGTCCTGTTTCTCTTGTTTGATATCGAAGAATTTACTGTTCATATGTAAGCCGTTCCTCCAACAGGG
>CAOOJO010000360.1 GCA_948496895.1 uncultured Acetatifactor sp.
CGGCATGGGGGTGACTTTTCTTTCCTTCTCGCCGTTCTCGGGGGCGTAGGTTATCATACTACCATCGATGCCGATCCGCTCGCAGAGGCCCTTGGCGAGGCACTGCTCGGTCTCGGAGTCAATGAGCTGGAATTTCAGGGAGGAGCTCCCGCAATTGATTACTAACACTTTCATGGTTGCTTATTTCCTTTCTTACATTATATAGTCTATGCCAGCTGGGCCTGTACGGCGGTGAGGGCCACCACGCCTACGATATCCTGCCAGGAGCAGCCACGGGACAGGTCGTTGACCGGCTTGGCGATGCCCTGCAGCATGGGGCCATAGGCCTCCGCGCCGCCCAGGCGCTGCACCAGCTTGTAGCCGATGTTGCCCGCGTCCAGGTTGGGGAATATCAGGATGTTCGCCCTGCCGCCCACCGGGCTTCCGGGCGCCTTGGACTTTGCCACGCCGGGCACCAGGGCCGCGTCCAGCTGCAGCTCGCCGTCTATCAGCAGATGGGGGTACTCCTCCTTGGCGATTCTGGTGGCTTCCACCACCTTGTCCACCATCTGGTGCTTGGCGCTCCCCTTGGTGGAATGGCTCAGCATGGCGATGACGGGCTTAGGGCCGATCAGGGATTTAAAGCTTCTGTAGGAGGTCTCCGCGATGGCTGCCAGCTCTTCCGCCGTGGGATCCTGGTTCAGGCCGCAGTCCGCGAAAAGGAAGGTGCCGTTGTCACCCTGATCCTTGAACTGGGTGTCCATGACGAAAAACGCGGATACCAGCTTCACACCGGGAGCGGTCTTCAAAATCTGCAGAGCGGGCCGCAGGGTCTCCGCGGTGGAATGGCAGGCCCCCGCCACCATGCCGTCCGCGTCTCCGGCCTTCACCATCACGATGCCGAAGGTAAGATAGTCGTTCAGCAGAATCTCCCTGGCCTTCTCCAGAGTCATGCCCTTGGCCTTCCTGGTCTCATACAGCAGGTTCACGTAATCCTCTAACTTCGGTGTCTGGTTGGGATCGATGACTGTCACGCCGGAAAGGTCTACCTCCAGCCAGCCGGCGCCATCCATGATTTTCTCCTCATTGCCCACCATGATGATATCGGCTATGCCCTCTTCCACAATCTTCGCCGCGGCTATCAATGTCCTCTTGTCCTTGGACTCCGGCAGCACGATGGTCTTCTTGTCGATCTTCGCCCTCTCCTTGATTTTGTCAATATATGACATATCTCTTCTCCTTTCCAGCGCTTTTTCCGCTATCCCCATATTCATTCTGCCTTGCAGGGCGGCTGTTTCCCTGAAAATATTAATAATATTTTCACTTAACAAACCTATTTATCCATATTATACTAAAAAGAGGAACAATACACAAGGATAAATATGCGCTTAATTGTATATTTTCCGGTACACGCGCATATTTTCGTGCCCTGATATTACCCACAGTTAAGCAGTTGTAAACGCTTTCAAGTATGTTATTTTTTTCACATTGTCGTTTTATATTTATATTCGGAAAATCGTTAATCACAGACAGGAGGCCTTTCTATGAGGGTCAACGGAATCGTTGCGGAATACAATCCCTTTCATAACGGACACAGATATCAGCTGGAGGAATCCCGCCGCCTCACCGGGGCTGACTATACCGTCATCGTCATGAGCGGCGGGTTCGTCCAGCGGGGGGCTCCGGCTTTGGCGGACAAACAGGCCCGGGCCGAGATGGCCCTGCGCTGCGGCGCGGATCTGGTGCTGGAGCTCCCTGTGCTGTACGCATGCTCCAGCGCCGAGGCTTTCGCCGCAGGGGCCGTTGCGCTGCTTGACGGGCTGGGGGCCGTGACCCATCTGTGCTTCGGCAGCGAGTGCGGCGACGTGGATGCGCTGGGGCAGATTGCGGCGTTCCTCCTGGAGGAGCCGGAGCCGTACCGCATGGCGCTGAAGGCTTCTCTGAAACAGGGGCTGTCCTATCCAAACGCCAGGGCCGGGGCCATATCAACCTGCCGGGAGGCCGGGGAAGCGCTTCCGGAGGGATGCGGCGAACTCCTGGCTTCTCCCAATAACATACTGGGAATCGACTATATCAAGGCGCTTTTACGTTCCAAGGGCAGCATGGTTCCTGTGACGATACAGAGGGTCGGAGCAGGATACCATGAGGGATATCAGAAGAGCTTCTATGACGGATTCCCTGCGCCCGCGCAGCCCGCTTCCGGGCCGGGACAGGAGCCGGGGCCGTCCCTTTCCTCCGCCCTGGCCATCCGCCAGGCGCTACAACAGGGATGCCCGCTGGCCCGGCTGGCTGGTTCCATGCCCGGGGAGTCGCTGCAGATTCTAAGCTCTTACACGGAAAAGGCCAGGCTCCTCCATGCGGACGACTTCTCCTCTCTTCTGTACTACAAACTACTGATAGAACAGGGACAGGGATATGAAAAATATCTGGACGTGTCCCAGAGCCTTTCAGACCGCATCGCAAGACAGTTGAACGGCTTCTCGGGCTATGAAAGCTTCTGTGACTTATTGAAGACAAAGAATATGACCTATACCAGAATCAGCAGATGCCTGCTGCACATCCTGCTGGGCATCGAGAAGGCCCACATGGAGCTGGGGCAGAGCTTAGGCCATGCCCCCTACGCCAGGGTGCTGGGCTTCCGCCGCCAGGCCGCGCCTTTGCTAGAGGCCATAGGAAAGCTTTCTTCCGTCCCGCTCGTCACCAAACTGGCGGACGCCAAAAAGAGCCTGGAGGCAGACGCCTACAGGCTCCTGGAGCTGGATATCCAAAGCAGCGCGCTCTATCAGGCAATGGCCCGCGCACATACCGGGCGGCCGCCAAAGAACGAATTCTCCACGCCGCTGGTGATTTTATGATGCGGGAGCGCCACCTGGCTGATAGCCCCTTAGTTCTTGAAGCTGTGAATCGGCGCGGGAATCCGACCGCCCCGGCTGGTGAAGCCTTCACAGCCGAACCGGTTCACCGGCATGATGGGCGCATAGCCCAAAAGCCCGCCGAACTCCACGGTCTCCCCTACTCCCTTGCCGATGACAGGGATGAGGCGGACGGCCGTGGTCTTCTGGTTCACCATGCCAATGGCCATCTCGTCCGCGATGATGCCGGATATGGTGGATGCCTTGGTATCCCCGGGGATGGCGATCATGTCCAGGCCCACGGAGCAGACGCAGGTCATGGCCTCCAGCTTCTCCAATGTCAGGGCACCCGCCTGCACCGCGCCTATCATCCCCTGATCCTCGCTGACAGGGATGAACGCGCCGCTTAAGCCGCCCACGTAGGAGGACGCCATCACGCCGCCCTTCTTCACCTGGTCGTTGAGCAGGGCCAGCGCCGCCGTGGTGCCAGGCGCCCCCGCGTGCTCCAGGCCCATCTCGCAGAGGATGTCCGCCACGCTGTCGCCAATGGCCGGCGTAGGCGCTAAGGACAGATCCACGATGCCAAAAGGCACGTTCAGCATGGCCGAGGCCTCCTGGGCCACCAGCTGGCCCACCCTGGTCACCTTGAAGGCGGTCTTCTTAATGGTCTCGCAGAGCACCTCGAAATTCTCTCCCCGCACCTTCTCCAGGGCAGTCTTCACAACGCCGGGGCCGCTGACCCCCACGTTGATGACCTTATCGCCCTCTGTGACGCCATGGAAGGCTCCTGCCATGAAGGGATTGTCGTCCGGCGCGTTGCAGAATACCACCAGCTTGGCGCAGCCCAGGGAATCCGCCTC
>CAOOJO010000361.1 GCA_948496895.1 uncultured Acetatifactor sp.
AGCTTCATGGTATCGTCCGGATCCGGACAGAAGCTCACCACCGCGTCCAGCTTGCTGCGGAGCACATATGCGTCATTGTCCTTGAGCTGCTCTACGAAGTTCTCGTACCCGAAGGTCTCCCTCCACTGGACGGCCTCCTCGCTCTGGTCATTGATGGCCTTTATCTCGGCCCACTCGCCCAGTCCCCTGGCAGGCCTGGGGCCGTCAGGGCCCATGTAGGAATCCGAGGGCGTCCTGGTGATGATGAAATTGTCCAGCCACATCACGCGCTTTTCCCCTGTGCTCTCAAATACGGTCTCCACGCCCTCCTCGGTAGCGGAGGAGATGCCGAATTCCGTGGGATATACCAGCCCGTCCTCGCCGTACTCCCACAGATCCCCCTCGGGGCCGCACCAGATTTCGAAGTAGGCGTCAAAGTCGGCCAGGAAGTCCACGGCCCGAAGTGCCGCCTCCACATTCTCTGTCTTGGCGCTCACCACCACGTACATGTTGGTGCCATAGGGCTTTGCCCAGTTCTCCTGGTACAGGGACATCCCCGGGATGTAGACCGGCCTGTAGCCGCTCCAGCCCGCGCAGGTGCCGCTGGGAATCATGCAGGCCAGGCTGGTCTCCACCTTCGCCTTCTGCACCTGCCTCTCATTGTTGATGCTGTCGGGATCCATGACACCCTCTCTGTAGCACTGATTGTACCATTTCAGCCCCTTATAGTACAGGCTGTCCTGGTTTTCCTCCAGGATGCTGTGGTGCTCCCCATTGATCATGTCCGTCTCGATCAGGTAGGGCAGGCTGTCCGGCTCATAGCCGAACCATTTGTACCAAAGCTGCATGTTCCCCCAATACTGGTCGTCGCTGCCCGCGTTCAGGATGGTTCCCCAGCACTGGGTATCGTCCTCCTCGGATTTGGGCATGACCTCCAGCATCTGCTTCATCACAGGAATCAGGTCGTCGATGGACTTGATTTCCGGGCATCCCGCCGCGTAGTAGGCCTTCCAGTTCACCTTCACCGCGTTGCGCCCGGTGTCCTCGCCCTCCTCTTGGAGGCCGATCAGCGTAGGGATCCCGTAGACTTCGCCGGTGTCCGCGCTCCTGTATTCCCTTGTGTAGTTCAGCGCGGTCTGGATGGACTCGTTCTCCCTGATGTGGGGCATCTGGTCCAGATACTCCTCCAGGTTCAATATGAGCCCGCCCTCAATCATGGTCTTCATGTTGTCATAGGTCACATACATGATGTCCGGAAGCTCGCCGCTGGCCAGGATTCCGTTGGTCTTCTCATCGGAGTAGGCCCACACCTCCATCTCCAGCCCTCTCTTTGCCAGGATATCCGCCTTATATCCGGTCACCTGGCCGCTGCTGGTGTTGGTGTCCGCGGGGTACAGGGTCACCTTGTCCAGATGGTCCCAGGTCTGCTCGTCCGGATAGGCCGCGGCGCTTCCCGCCTCCGGGAATTCCTCCTGGGCCTGGCTATCCTGGCTCTCCTCCGCCTGACTTGTGTCGGACGGCTGCTCCTGGCTCTGCTTTGTGTCCTGAGTCGTTCCCTCTCCTGATGTCTCCTGGCCGCCGCAGGCCACCAGGGACATGGTCATGGCCGTGGCCAGCCCCAGGGCCATCCACTTTTTCAATGCTTTTCTCTTCATTTTCTTCCTCCTTGTTTTTACTAACCTTTTACCGCACCAATCATGACGCCCTTCACGTAATATTTCTGGATGAAAGGGTAGACCAGCATAATCGGAATGATAACAATCGCCGTCAGAGTCAGGCGGATTCCCGTGGGCTGGATGCTGCTGCCGCCCTCTCCCATGGCCTCGCTGGCGCTGTTGATCAGCGTGGCCGCGTTCTTGACCTGATTCTGGAATTCATAGAGCAGAAACTGCAGGGTATACAGCTGCGGCTTCGTGATATAAAGCTGGGTGGTGAAGAAATCGTTCCAGTGCCCCACCGCCGAGAACAGCCCCACCGTAGCCAGGATGGGCTTCTGCAGCGGGAGGACGATTCTGGCGAACCGGGTGAGATACCCTGCCCCGTCCAGCAGGGCGGATTCCTCCAGCTCCGCCGGCAGGGCCTCCATGGAGGTCTTCACCAGGATCATATTGTAGACACCCACCAGCCCCGGAATGATGTAGATCCAGAAGCTGTTTAATAGCCCCAGCATCTTGTTGTTCAGATACACCGGTATCATGCCCGCGCTGAAGTACATGGTGGCCACCACCATACGGTACCAGAACTTCCGTCCCCACATTTCCGTCTTCGTAAAAAAGTAGGCCAGATAGGCGGTCACCAGCAGCGTAGAGCCCGTGCCCAGCGCCGTCCTCCCCAGGGTGATCATGGTGGCGTTAGCCAGGTTGGGAAGCCGCAGCACTTCTATGTAGTTCTTTAACGTGATCCCCCTGGGCAGAAGCACGATCTTCCCCACCTCCACCAGAGAGGGGTCGCTGATGGTACAGATGAACAGGTAGTAGAACGGGAAGATGCAGATGAGGGCAAACAGAGTGAACAATATCCCGCAGGCCCCGTTGTAGGCTATGTCCGCTATCGACATTTTGTTTTTCGCATTCACGTTTCATCCTCCTCTAAAACACGCTGGTTCCCCTGATTTTTTTGGATGTGAAGTTCGCCATCCCAAAAAGCACCAGCGCCACTGCCGACTTCATGATTCCCACTGCCACCGAGAATGAAATCTGTCCGCTCCCGATGCCCAGATTATACACATACAGATCCAGGACCTCTATGGCCTCCTTGTTCAGCGCGTTCCCAAAGGCCAGGTACTGATCCACGCCGGTGTTCAGGAAGTTTCCGATGCTCATGATCAGCAGGACGAAGTACGTGGGGATCAGCATGGGGATAGATATGTAGCGGATTCTCTGCATCCGGTTGGCCCCGTCCACCATGGCCGCCTCGTACATCTGCTGGTCGATGCCCGCGATGGACGCGAAGTACACGATGGCGCTCCAGCCCAGGTTCTTCCACTGCTGCAGGAGCACCATGCGGATCCACACATGGTCTCCCGATGTCATCAGGTTAAAGGGCTCCGAAATCACCCCCAGCTCCAGCAATATATTGTTCACCAGCCCGTTGGTGGAAAAGAAGCTGTTCACCAGGGAATAGATGATGACCCATCCGATGAAGTTCGGCAGGGTGGTCACCGACTGGACGAATTTCTGGAACCTGCGGCTGCGCATCTCGCTTAAAAATACCGCGAACAAAAGGGGCAGTGGCGAGAACAGATAGCCCAGGAAGTGGATGCCGAAGGTGTTGGTCAGCACCCGGAACAGGTTCCTGCGCATGACCACATTGCCGAAGAGCGTGGTGAAGTTGTCCCATCCCACAAAAACGCAGTCCAGCAGGCTTTTCCCGGGTTTGTACTGGAAAAACGCAAAGGACCATCCCCACAGCGGCAGATAATGGAACATGAATACAAGGATGATTGCCGGCAGCGCGTACAGGAACAGCTTGAACCGGTTCCACTGCTTTCTCTTTGATCCCGCCCTGGCGATGGCGGGACTGTTGTTTCTGGCTGAAGCCATCTTCTTACCTCCCTCGTGTGTTTTCTTGTAAGTTTATTTTACGGAATGGGAGGTTGGGAAAATAGGAATTTTTTTAGAAGAAAGAAGGAAATTTTTGAGATACGGTGCTTGTTGCGTCTTTAGCGCTCCTTCAGCCCGTCCAGGAGCCGGGCGGACGGCTCCCGGACC
>CAOOJO010000362.1 GCA_948496895.1 uncultured Acetatifactor sp.
ATCAGGAACATCTTGTAGATGCCGCCGTCCCCCAGGTTGTCCAGCATGGCCTGCATGATGGGGCTGGCGATGGCCTTCGCCGCGCCGAAGCCTGCAACGGCCAGACCGGTGGCCAGGCCCTTCCTGTCCTCGAACCAGAGCATCAGGGTCTTCACCGGGGAGAGATATCCCGTGCCCAGGCCGATGCCCATGATGAAGCCGTAGCAGACATAGATGCCGATCAGCGCCAGCGGGCTGTGCTGATGGGTGCCGCCGTAATAGATGAAGAAGCCGGTCCCCGCCATGCCGCAGGCGAAGCAGATGGAGGCGATGAGGGAGGACTTATGGATGTCCTTCTCCACGATGTTGCCCAGGAAAGCCGCGGACATGCCAAGGAAGAAGATGGCGAAGCTGAACGCCCATTCCGTGGCCCCCTTGGAGAAGCCGATGTAGTCAGCGATTTCCTGGCTGAAAATTGACCAGCAGTAGACCGTACCGATGCTGCAATGGAGGAGCAATGCCGGGATGGCGGCATTTACCCATTTGTTTTGTTTGCTTTTCATGATGTACCTCGTTCCTTTTATGTATTTTATTCCACAAACATGAAATGTAATGTGTAACCGCCTATTATTTTACTCGCAATTTCGCTAAATTGCAAGACCATTCTTGCGCAAAAAGAGCGGCGGAATGTTGAGGGAAAGTGACGGAGCAGGATGGAATGGATGCGGAAGGAATGGCGGAAAGTCTGGAAGAGATGGAAGGCCGGGAGGAGGGCATTGCATGTTCCGCGTCTTTGTGACATAATCAGAGAGAGGCCGGGACAGAGGCCCGGGCAGAAGCGGAAGCTCGGACAAAAGCGCTGGCAGGAACATAGGCAGAAACTCAGATGGAAGCGGCGCGTTCCGCGGCAGGAGCGCCATAAGGGAATGCGGACATGGGAAGGAAGGGGACGGCAGTGGGAGAGAATCGATACTTTCGGGAGGCTTTGGCGGATTTCGTCCAGGAGACGGCCTATGGCGGCGCCGTCCGCCACCTGGCCGACAGGGGATATACGGTGGCGCAGATCATGGAGCGGCTGGAGTATCCCGCGCCCTGTGAAAAGGTGCGCCGGATGGTCTGGGAGCATCTGAAAGACAGGGGAGTGATACTGTGCGACGAGCCAGGCAGCGGCAGGCCCAGGGAGAGGTTCTCCTATGTGAAGGAATATGACAGAAACGGCAAGCCCACCTTCCGCCGGGTGCCTGAGAGCCGGGAGGAGCCCGGGGCGGTGAGCTGGAGGGAGGGAATCCTGGGCGCGGATGCGGTGGCCTGGGCCGGAGGCCTTCCGCCGCTCCTGGAGGGGAAGCTGGCGGAGAACGGAGCAGAGTCCTCCTATGCCTCCTGCGACTTCGGCAGGACAGCGGCGAAGGAACCCGCCCTCTATGAGAGGATGCTGGACGCGCTTGGCGGAGAGCGGGAGTATGTGGAGGGGCTGCCCTGGGAGAGGGCGAGGGTCTACCACAGGCTGGACTCCCACATGCGGGAGATCCTGGCGCTGCTGGTTCCCGCCGGGCTGTACCAGGGGGAACTGTTCTTCGTGAAGACGGGAGAGCGGATCAGAATCGTGGGGGGGCTTCCGTAATTTTTTTCCTGGATTCTATTGACAAAATACAGACCTAGGATTATTATATACTTAGCAATGCTAAATACTTGGAAAACGAACGGAGAGGGTGGTTCCCATGCAAGGGCGGTGGCGGCTTGAAGCAGAAGTATGAACAACAGATGAAGAAGGGCGTCCTGGAGATGCTGGTGCTTCGGCTCCTTTCGGAGGGGGAGAAGTACGGCTACCAGCTGATCAGCGAGCTGAGGGAGAGGAGCCAGGGAATGTTTCTGCTCAAAGAGGGCACCCTGTATCCCATCCTGTACCGCATGGAGGACGACGGCCTGGTGGTGAGCAGATGGAGCGAGCCCAAGGGCAAGGAGGTCTCCAAGAAATATTACCGGCTGGCGGAGGAGGGGCGGGACACCCTGGCGGAGCTGGAGGGCCTGTGGGAGGCGTTCTCCCGGACGGTGGACGGGATTCTGGAGATGGAATGAAATGGGAGGTAAGAGCATGGGCACGGGAGCAATGACAGGTTTCATCCTATGGCTGATCGCAGGGTGCCTTTTGATAGCATTGGGCATCGGCGCGTTCTTCGCGAAGAAAGAGGTGGGCTTCTTCAACAATGTGAAGCCTCTGCCCATGAGGGACGTGAAGGCCTACAACCGGGCCGTGGGCAAGCTGTTCATCATCTACGGGATTGTCTTCATGGCGTTGGGGCTGCCCCTGCTGGCAGGCCAGAACTCCGCTTTGCTGCTGCTCTCCATCCTGGGCGTGGTGGCGGAGACCATAGGGGCCATGGCGGTGTACATCCTGGTGATACAGAATAAATACGAGAAGAAGTAGGGCCTTCGGCGAATCTGGGAAAGGACTGATTTGGGTAAGATGACGAAGCAGCAGTATATAAAGCGCGTGGGCAGGGCCCTGGAGTGCGCTCCGGCGAAAAAGGGCGAGATCCTCCGGCAGCTGGATTCCGATATCGGGATCGCGCTGTCCGAGGGGAGGGAGCTGCCGAAGATTCTGGAGGAGATGGGGAATCCCCGGGCCCTTGCCGGGGAGTTCAACGAGAACCTGGACGGGGAGGAGCGCAGGAGGGGAAGGCGCAGGAAGTGGGCCAGGCGGATCCTCTGTATCTTTGGGGCTTTGCTGGCGGCGCTGGCCGTGGCAGCGGGGACGGTATACTGGATGCTGCCGAAGATGAGCGCGATAGAGGACAGCAGATATTTCGATGCGGCAAAGGTGCGCTCCAGTACCGAGGAGGTCATCCGGCTTTTTGGCGAGGAGGAGTATGGGGCGCTGGAGGCCCTGGCCAGCAGGGAGATGAGGGAAGTGCTGGAGGATACGCCTTTGCCTGGAATCCGGGATTTCATCGGCGGGGACTGGGGAGAGCCGATAAGCATGGGAAATATGTACATGGCGGAGATCCACGAGAGAAACAGGGTCTATGCCACGGCCCAGGTGACGGTCTCCTATGAGAACGTGAACGTGACATATACTATCAGCTTCAACCGGCAGATGGAGCTGTACGGATTTTATGTCAGGTGAGCTCCGGCCGCGGCAGGAGACAGTCTGGCCGTATCAGAAGACGGCCTGGCGGAGGAGGAAGGAGGCTTGCGCATGATTGGATATTATGCGTGTATCGTGATGGTGCCCTGTTTCTGGCTGCTGGCGCTGTTCTTTGCCATTGGCAGGGAGCGGGCGGCGGACTGGATCAGCGGATTCCACTGGCTGTCCAAGGAAGAGAAAGCGAAATATGACAGGGCGCGGATGGCCCGGGACGAGAGGAACGCCTGTCTTTTGTGGGGGCTCATCATGCTGCTCGGGGCAGGGGCGGCGCTGTGGATCACGGGCTGGGCGGCGCTGGCAGCCTATGGAGTCTGGATGGTGCTGTTCTTCCGGGATGTGCATCTGGATTTCGACAAGGCTTTTGAAAAGTATAAGCTGCCGGAGAGGCAGGAGGAACCTGGCCAGTAGACGCAAAATGGCCGGGCCTATCGTGAAAAAGGAGGGAGCGTATGGGATTCTGGATATTCATGGTATGCGTAAATTTATTGATGCCTTTATTGATGATTGGCCTCGGGGCGGTGTTCCTGCATTGGCCACCTCACGAAATCAATGGGTTCTA
>CAOOJO010000363.1 GCA_948496895.1 uncultured Acetatifactor sp.
CCTTTGGGCCGTGGCCCACCCGGTGTTGCCGGATACCCCTCCCGGAAGCCCAAGCTCCGCGAAACGCTTCCCCGACACTTCCTTAGACCGCTTCGCCGGCAGGACGTCCGTCCCTGTATAACCTGTCCCAATCCTCATAACATATCTCCCCTTCCGGGCTGCCTCCCGGACAGCCCCACTTACTCCAACCACGCTTCCGGCCATACCGCAATCACGCTATCCGCGGAAATTGTAGCGGCTCAGATAGGAATTGGCCAGGGCGCCGCTGGAGGTATACTGGCTGGCGGCGCTTGCCGCGCTGGCGGCTGCGTTGTCGGCTGCCCTGGAAGCCACGGCCTGCATGCGCTTTGCGAAGTCCCCGGAAGCGCCCAGGGCCGCCTTGACCTTCTCCGCGTCCGCCTCCGCCAGCTTATCCTTGTTCAGGGAAAGGGTGCCGTCCGTCCTCACCGTGATGCCGATCTCCTCCAGCTTATCCTTGTTGGAGGCGGCGATCTCCTTCATGGTCTGGCGGTAATAATCATTCAGGATGCCGGAGGACTTCTGGAGTCCGCTCATGGTATCGTTGAAATGCTGCACCACATTGGCCGCCGTGCCGGTCAGGTCCTTGCCGCCCACATCCGCCTTCTCCGCCAGGAGCTTGGTCTGCTCCTCCAGGGAGGCGGCGGACTTCTCCAGCTTCTCGTAATTGCTCCGAAGCAGCCTTGCGCTCTGGACGCTGTTGGCGTTCATCATCATGCCCAGCCTGCTGTTCTGGAGCCCCGAATTATACCGGGCCGCGCTCAGCAGGGAGCTGCGCCTGGATGCCGACAGACTCGTCTTTCTCCTGCTGTGGTTCAGCATCTGTGTGGTAGTCCTTCTGATTCCTGTTCTGATTCTCATGCTTCATCCCTCATTTCTGTCATATTCTTTTATTTTCAAAATTCCGTCATGTCAGCCTCATCCGTCCCCCCGGTGGGATTTCCGGCAGGATCTCCAGCGGGATTCCAGCCCTGCTCTCCTGCCTGCGCTCTCTCCCCCGGCTCTAGCCGGCCTGGAGATACCTTGCGTATGCCCTGCTGAATTCCGAATACTTCTCCCTGGCCAGGTACACATTCTCTCCGTTCTTCAGCCGCACGGCTCCTGTCCCGTATTCCGCCACATAGGCCATGTTCACCAGATAGCCCCTGTGGCAGCGGAAGAACCCGTCTCCCAGCAGCTCCTCCATGCTCTTCATGGTGGCATAGATCGTGATGTTCTCGCCCAGGGTATGGATCTCCACCTTCCGCTTATGGCTCTCCACATACAGGATCTCCTTCTTCTGCACCACATAGCTTCTGGCCCTGGTCTGGAAGAAAAGCTGGTTCCCGCCTGCGCTCTCGTTTTTCCGGACTTCCCGGCAGGCGCTCTCGAATACCCTGCAGAACTTCTCCGGCTCCACGGGCTTGAGCAGATAGGAGAATGCCGATACCTCAAAGGCCTCCGCCGCGTATTCCTTCAGGGCCGTCACGAATATCAGGATGGTCTTCTCCTGGTTGATGCGCAGGATCCTGGCCACCTCTATCCCGCTCATCTCCTCCATCTGGATATCCAGAAGCAATATGTCAAAGTGCCCCTTAGCCTCCAGAAAACGCTTCCCCGTATCGAAGCACGCCACCTCGCAGTCCGGTTCCTGCTTCTTTATCAGGCTGCGCAGCCTGGCACAGCCCTCCCTGTCATCATCACATATCGCGACCCTCATGCCCCACCTCATAGTCTGGCGCGTCCCCGGGATTCCTGCTCCGGCCCCCGGGGCCGCGCTTCCTTTTTTATTTCGACAGGCCGTCCATGCCACCTTTGGATAATGTAACAAATTGCGGCCTGTAATGTCACGAACCGTCGCGGGCCCTTTCCCGTACCCGTCCGGACGCCGCGGTGCAGACCAGGAAATCAAAAAGGACAGCAAACCAGTGTCTCCACCTCTGTCTGCTGTCCATAGCATGCTACCTGTCCTTATGCTCTTTATTTCGGCATACTTGCGAAAAAGTTTACCGGGAAAATTTATTTTCATTTCTGCTTTGCCATGGTATACTGTTGATAGGAAGGCACATCATGCCATCGCTTAGCAATACTAGGAAAGGAGCCGAAAACATGGCGTTAGCACAGTTACAGACTTATACGGAAGAGGATTACTATAACATGCCGGAGGATGTCCGGGCAGAGCTGATTGACGGGCAGTTCTATTATATGGCTGCACCCAGCCGCATCCATCAGGAAATTCTTATGTTTTTATCCAGAAAAATCGCTGATTATATTGATTCCAAGAACGGCTTCTGCAAGGTCTATCCGGCCCCGTTTGCGGTTAAGCTGTTCGAAAGTGACGACGACCTGATAGTGGAACCGGACATAAGCGTCATCTGCGACCTGGGCAAGCTGACCGACAGGGGATGCACTGGCGCGCCTGACTGGATTGTGGAAATCATATCTCCCGGCACGGCCAGCCACGACTATGTGCGCAAGCTGAACCTCTATCAGGATGCCGGGGTGAAGGAATATTGGATTGTTGACCCCTTAACGAAAACCATCTATGCGTACCATCTGGGAGAGGCCAAGTTTGAAGTCACCCCATACACCTTCCAGGACAAGATAAAGGCCAATCTCTATGACGGCCTGTGGATAGACTTTGGGGAGCTAAAGCTGTAAGCCCCCGGCAGACACAGGCCATGACAATCTGTCCCGACCAAAAGGCCCCCAAAAGCATCCTTTCCGCTTTTGAGGGCCCCTTTTTATGAACCTGCCGCCCAGGCGGCATTGCCGCTACAGTTGCTATAGCCGCCGCAGCTGCCCTAAGATGTAGTTCACCTTCTGTATGGCATCCTCCACCTGCCGCTTGGCATCGTTTATCTTGGACTGTACCAGCATATCCGCCACGAACCCGTCGAAGAAATAATCCGCGAAGGACAGGAAATCCCCCGTCTGGATATGGAACTCCGGTATGCTGTCCACGTCCATCAGCTCCCTCTGGAACCGCTTCAGGGCGGCACGGGCCTGCTGCACCAGCCCGTCCGCGTCCTTCATTTTGGAGCGCTTGATGAAGGTGGTGAGCATCCCGCCGCCCAGCATGTCCACGATGCCCCAGTTTCCTGCGCTGCTCAGGCAATCCTTGGCCTGTTCCAGACAGCGCAGCGCCTCCTGCCCCGCATACATCGCCTCGTTTATTTCCCTCCTGTAATCCATCTCTGCCATCGCTCATTTTCCTTTCTTCCAAAACGGACGCGGCCCCGCCAGAATCCGGGAACCGCTCCGCGAACCCTCTATCCAGTTTTAGTATAAATATCCGGGCAGAGCTTTTCAATGGGAAATTCCGCACTATAAACGGGGTTATAGTCCAGTCGCCTCATCGGATTGCCCCGGACTGTCGGCCTGCCCCAGCAATATATGGTAGTAATAAATCGGCATGGCGCTCCAGCCGTGGCAGAGGCTTCCCGCGTTGTCGAAGTCGCTGGCCCCGGCCTCCGTCTCCCAGACCGTGTTGCCGCCGTACTCCACCATGGGGGCATAGATGCGCCGGATATCCTCCAGAATCACGGGGGCGTACCGCTCTCTGTCCACCTTCAGCCAGGCATCATACTTGAAGCAGAGCATGGACAGGGACACCTCCGTCATGGTCTTGTCCGTCCGCAGCCGCTCGCACAGGCCCAGGGCCCTCTCTCCTTCCACAG
>CAOOJO010000364.1 GCA_948496895.1 uncultured Acetatifactor sp.
AGCCGTTTCTCCACAGGGAGCTTCCCTTTGTACATCTCATCGCTGACGTTCAGCATCTCCAAAGTGCTGGCCACCCTCCTGGCGGTGAGGGACAGGTTGTTCAACCGATAGCCCATGCCCTGGATGCCGTTTAGAATGTTCGTGATGGAGCCCGCGAACTTGATGACATTCCCCACCGGAAACGCCCCCAGCATGGCATACACGGCAGAAATCAGGTAGCCTGCCAGCGTCATCAGACTCCCGGAGGCTCCCTGCAGGAAGCCCAGCCGCCCCGACAGCTTCCCCATGACGGATGTCCAGGGGATGACCTTCTCGCCCGCCCGCATGTTCCCCACCGTATAATGCTCCATCAAATCGTATCCGTCATAGAGATGGATGTCCTTGATGAAATGGTAGTCCCCGCTTAAGCACCGGCGCGTCCAGTGCCAGCAAAAGGAATAATATTTCCGATAAAGCTCCTCCGGGTACAGCTCCTCCGGATCCTTCAAGAGCCGTTCCTCATAGGCCGCGTTGGCTTTCGTCACCGCCTTGGTGAGGAACCACAGCACCGCCACCAATCCCCCAAGCCCTAGGTACATCCACGGATTGCGGGACATGGCGATGATCTTCAGGATGGGGATGGCCACCACCACGGAGCAGACGAGCTGGCATATCCCGGACACGATGAACTCGAAATTCCAGAACGCGCTGGCAATCCCGGCTCCCCAGCTATTGTCCTTCCAGATGCGGTCGTTCAGCTTCTTGACATAGGGGCTCTCAATCAGGGAATAGTCCATCTGCTGGAACTTTGCGGCGAAGTCGCTGTCGTAGGTCAGCCAGATAAGGGACTGCTTCGGCTCCACGTACTCATTCTTCAGGAAGCTGGAGGCTGCGGAGAGCAGGAACGAGGAGGTCAGGAGCAGGAGCACCGGCTTCCCCAGTGCCTCCATGGGCGCGCCCTCGCAGAGCAGCTCCAGGATATCGGCGGAGAACACCAATCCAAGCGCCGCCTCCACCGCATCCAGCACCAGCCGGAGAACTGCCAGGGGGAAATAGGTATTATCGGTTTTTTGAATATATCCTAACATGTTTTTTATGTACTTGATATTGTCTTTCCATGGAATTTTACTTGTCAAATCATCCGGCATGTCTTATGGCCCTCCTTCTATATAGACATCTGCGCCGCGGCATTCTGCTCTTCTCCCGACGCAGTATAATACCTGGACTGTATCTCGAACATGTGGGCATAGCTTCCCCCCAGCGCCATCAGCTCCTCGTGGGTGCCCTCCTCCTTGATCCGCCCGTCCTCCAGGAAGAGGATTCTGTCCGAGAATTTGGTGCTGGCCAGCCTGTGGGAGATGAACAGGGAAGTCCGCCCTCTGCTGATTTTCACATATTCCTCATAAATCTCACTCTCCGCGATAGGATCCAGCGCCGAGGTAGGCTCGTCCAGAATCAATATGCTCCCGTCCTTATACAATGCCCTGGCCAGGAAGAAGCGCTGGGCCTGGCCTCCGGACAGCTCCACGCCGTCCTTGAAAGAGGCTTTCGTCATAAAAGAATCCATTCCGATGCCCCGCTCCCTGAAGGTCTCCTCCAGCCCTGCTTCCCGCAAGGCCGCCCAGGCCCGTTCCTCATCCGTCTCACCGGGCTTACGCAAGGAGAGGTTGCAGCCCACTGGATAGGGGAAGATGGTAGCTTCCTGGAATACCACGGAGAACAGATCGTACAGCGCCCGCTTGGGCACCCCCGCGATGTCCACGCCATTGATCAGTATCTGCCCCTCGTCCGGCTCGTACAGGCCGCAGAGCAGCTTTACCAGCGTGGTCTTGCCCGCGCCGTTGATGCCCAATAGGGCAACCTTCTCCCCGGGCCGTATCACCAGATTGAAATGCTCGTACACCTTGGAGCGCTTTTCTTCCGTGGAGGGCTCTTCTCCCCCGGAACGGCCCTTTTCCGCGGAAGGCTCCCCTTCCGTTTTTTCCCCATAGGAAAAGCTCACGTCCCTGAACTCAATCTCCACAGGAGTCCGGTACAGGTCTTCTGGCACCTGGCCCTCCTCGCTGATCTCCGGAAGCTCCATATGGAACCGCATGCAGGAGGCGTCCGCGTTCGCCAGCTTCAGTCCGGAATAGGTGTCCACGATGTTCGTGACGAAGCCGGAAAAACCTGTAATCGCCCCGAAGTACACCAGAAACTCCGCGGCGGAGATATCCCCCTGGAGACAGGCGTAGATCAGATATGCGTAGGCGAAGCCGTTCCTGCACAGGCTCAGCAACAGCTGCAGGAGGTCTGTGGCGAACATCCTGCGCTGGTTCTTCTTCTCCAGCTTCAGCCTGTGTCCAAAGAGCTTCTCTCGAAACGCCATCAGCCAGTCGTTCATGGCAAAGATGCGCACGTCCTTGGCCATCGTGGTATCCTTCATGGCCCGGTTCAGGTAATTGATTTCCCGGTCGGACTGGGCGAACGCATCCCTGAGGGCCAGCTGCCAGCGGTTCTTCATCCGCAGGATTCCGTAATTCACCAAGGACAGCCCCAGAAGCAGCGCCACCAGCCAGGGCTTTAAGGTGCCCAGCACCGAGGAATACAGGAAGAAGCAGACCACGTTCACCAAAAGCCCCCTGGGGTCATCCAGCATCTTGTAGCTCACCGCCCAGTCCCCACCCTGCATGGACTGGTAGGCACGGCGTGTAATCTTTTTCTGGTCGCCATACTCTACATATTTATAGAGGCATTTCGTCTGCTTCAGGACGGCTTCGCCCAGCAGGATGTTGCGGAACGTATTTTCGTAGAAATAGATTTTGGAGTCCGCCTGGGAGACCAGGGACTGCGCGATCAGCGCCGCACCGCCCGCAATCGCTATCACTGCCAGCCCCTGGAAAAGCCCGCCCGCCGATACCTGGCTCAGCACGATGCCCGGCATCAGGATGCCGATGAAAGGGAGCAGTATCCTGCCAAATGTGGTAATGGCATGGTAGATTGCCACCCGGGGGAACTCCCGGTAGAGCAGCCTGTAGTAATAACGGATGTTGGAGAGCAGGGGGTAGCTTGGCATGTCCCCTGTCTTTCCCGGGCTTTTGGTTTTGCCGATGTTCTTTGGTTTCTTGAAGAGATGTAACTTTATCTCTTTGGTCTCTTTCTTGCTCATTGCGCATCCCTCTATTCTGTTTCGATTATCGATATCGCTTCTGCCCTTTGATTGTACCGCATCTTCGCTAAAAAAGAACCGTTTCTGCACCAACGGTTCTTCTCCTGCATGAATGGCATGATATTTTCGATTCAGAGCGGCAACAGCACTTCCGTGGCGAAGACATTGCCCTCGTCCTGCCGGTTCAGGTATCCTCTGTATTTTTTCACCAC
This sequence comes from uncultured Acetatifactor sp., assembly GCA_948496895.1. Lineage (GTDB taxonomy): Bacteria > Bacillota > Clostridia > Lachnospirales > Lachnospiraceae > Acetatifactor. The sequence continues at coordinate 3,340 of CAOOJO010000364.1, forward strand.
CTTATCGATCCTGTGCAGCCCGTAGCCATGGCTGTCCGTGCCCTTGGTGGAAAGGTACTTTCCCTGCCCCTTCCGGTAGGCGCCGTCCGCGGCGTTCATCACATAGATATAGAGGTTGTCCCTGACCTTCGCCATGTAGAAGCGCAGAAACCGCTCCTCCTGGGGCACCTTCAGACAGGCTTCCATGGCGTTGTCCAGGAGGTTTCCGATCATGACGCTTAAGTCCACATCCGAGACGGGGATATCCGGCGGCAAATCGGCGGTGGCATCCACCCGGATGTCCCTGGCCTTCACCACGGACAGCTTGCTGTTCAGGATGGCATCCACCATAG
>CAOOJO010000365.1 GCA_948496895.1 uncultured Acetatifactor sp.
CGCTCGTCGTGGGTGAGGTACTCCTGGGCCTGCTGCTCCCGGCGCTCCGCCAGGGCCTTGGCTTCCTCGGCGGAAAGGCTCTGCTGTTCCTCGGCGGTGAGCCACTTGTTGCTGGCCTGGGCGGCGGCAGCCTCCTGCTGCTTCTTCAGTTCCGCCTCCTGGGCCCGCTTCAGATGGCTATACCACTCGGCGGGCATGACGGGGTTGGTGTTGATGGTGGCGCCGGCCACGTCCACGTCGGTGGATTCCCCTTCCCGGACCTTCCGGGCGAACACCACGAACCGGGCGATCCGCTCCCCGGTCTCGCTCTTAAAGGTGTAGTCGCAGGTGGAGAGGGTCAGGAGCTGGTCGCCGTACTGCGCTGTTACACCTGTATCATAAAGGGACAGCGCTGCCATCTCCTCCATGGCGGAATCGAACTCCTGTTCTCCATTTGCCTCGATGAACTGATAGTACTTAAAGACTATTTCCGTTTCCTTGTACACCTTCGAGCGGAAAACATACATAATCTGGTAGGTTCCCTTCTCGTAGATGGTGTCGAAGCTGATATAAGGATGCTTCTCGTAAAAGGCCTCATCCTTGTACTGATCCAGCTGCCCGAACATCCTGCCATTGCGCATATGATGGCCGTAGAGGATGAAATTCGTGCTGGGCTCCAGCACATCACAGTCCTTGTCCATGAAAATCGTGCCGTTCTTGTCGTACTCCTGGTTCATGTTGTGGTCCAGATAGTACTCGTTGTCCGTGGTCTGCATCACGGGATAGTCTATGTAAGTATCGTCAATCTTCACCCAGCCAATCAGCTTCCGGTTCTTCAGCAGCAGGTTCTGATACTCCTCCAGCACCTCCCGGGGCTCGGCCTCCCCGTCCAGAGTATAGAGCGGCCCGGGGGCCGGGGTGACCGCGGGGGCGATGACGGGCATCTCCTTCAGCTCGCTGAGCGCATCGTAGGTGCTCCGGGTCCGGTAATCATAATAGGAATACACGGCGAAATATCCCAGGCAGCAGACCGCCAGGGCGCTGCAGGCCAGCAGGATAAGCTTCCGGCGCTTCTCCCGCTTCCTAAGCTCCCGGGCCACGATTTCCTCCATGGCCGCGCTGTCTGTCTCCGAACCTGTCTCCTGCTTCCCTCCTGCCGCATTACCTCTGGCGCCCGCCTGTCCTCTGGCAGCAAGGCCGTCCCGGTCCAACGACTTCTCTGTGGTACTTTTTCCGCCACGGCCTGTCTTTCCTTTGGTCTTAAGGCCGTCCCTCTCTGACTGTCCCGCCCGACCTGCCGCGGCTTTCCTCTGTCCCACAGCCCGCAGTCCGCGCTTTTTTTTGTCTGTCTTCTGTCCCACGTCCCGGGCCGCGGCCTTTTTCAGAAGCTCCTCCACCTCATCTCGAAAATCCTGCCCGAGAAGCGTCATGAATTTGTATCTGCCGCCGCGCAGCTCCCGGAGCAGCCTTTCCAGCGACTCCCTGTCCGCGGGATCGATCTCCTGGCGGAGCTTATCTATGATTTCCTTGTCACGTCTGGCGCGGGCATAGTCGCTCTCCGTGCGGAACTGCCTGCCCTCCACCACAAAAATCTTCTGTTCCATGCTTTTCTACACATATCCTTCGTCATTTCCTACTATTTTACTATATCCGGTCTAAATTGCAAGCCCCCCGGCCGGATCTCATAATCTTTCCATAGGCTTAACATGAATGCCTTCCGCCAACCGGTTCAAAAATCCTCTCCCCACCATGGAAACATTGACATGCCACCCCGCATACAATAAACCATAAATAAACCTATGGAGGCAAACAACATGAGTGACTTAACTGCTACGAACTGCGGCTGCAACGATTCCTGCGGGTGCACCAGCCCTCAGAACAATGGCTGCGGATGCGGCAACTGGATTTGGATCATCCTGCTTCTGTGCTGCTGCAATGGCAACGGCAACAGCGGATGCGGCTGTGGAAACAGCTGTGGCGGCAGCCTGTTCGGCGGCAATGGCAATGGATGCGAGTGGCTGATCTGGATTCTTCTGCTCTCCTGCCTGTGCGGCGGCGGCAATGGCCTGTTCGGCGGCAATGGCTGCGGATGCGGCAACAACAATTGTGGCTGCGGCTGTGGCTGCAACTAAGCACTGACCCGGATGGCTATCCCATCCACACGCAGGCTCCGGTGGGAGGAGACTCCCATCGGGGCCTGTTCCCAATGAGGAAGGCCCCCGCTGCAAGAGCCTGCCCCTGTGCGCACATAACCTACTGCCCGTCTACATAGAATATAATACGGCGCAATAACGCACCGTAGTATTCTTGTCCGGAAAGGAGCGTGCGCCATGGAAGAACAAGGTTCCAAGACAATTACCGCATTCGATTCCCTGTTCACCACGAATCGGATCCAGATGCTGAAGATACTGCTGCCCCGCCTGGCCCCGGAACAGCAGGGCATTTTTGCAGTCTACATAAAGCTGCTGGAGCTGCAATATACCTTCTCCATCCTGCGCCGCCACAGGATGGTCCGGCTGATGGGGAGCGGAAAGCAGCTTTCCGCCGATTTCTTCCAGGGGGACAACGAGGACACCATCGAGCTGCTGGATGAGATGCTGCCCTTCAGCGGCCCTGCGGAGCGGGCCAAGATAGAGAACATCAAGAGCATGATGGCGAACCTGAAAAAGATGCAGGAGATGATGGAGATGATACAGATGTTCCAGGAGCTTTTCCCCGAAGGGATGGGCGGCGATAATCCCATGGACATGTTCGCCGGCATGTCGGATTCCGGACTGTCCTCCATCTTCCAGATGTTCGGCGGGGACAAGGCAGAATAAAGACTTGCCGGGGCAGCGGCTCCCACAGGGCCGGACTGCCCGCAGGCACGGACAGAAAGGAGCATATATGGAAAATCAGGAAAGACCGGCCTGGATGAAAGACCCCCTCGTTAAGGATATCCCCGAGCGCAAGCTCCAGTTCGTGGAGCAGCTTTTCGCCCAGGGACATGGAAAAAGCCAGAAGGAGGTAATGACCCGACTGATGCCCATGATGAAGAAGGCAAAGGCGGAGAACCTGACCTTCACCCCCCAGGAGATGAACGCGGCCATCGCGGCCATCCGCAAGCACAGCTCCAGGGAGGAGCTGACGCAAATCGACAAAATCCTGGAAAAGAGCCGGGGGAAGGACAATTCGCAGAAGCCGTAAAAGCTGCGCGGTACAACGTATATTAGAAAGGGGCCGTCATTTCCGACAGCCCCTTTCATCCGCTTGCTTAAGTCATTCCTGCTTTGTTTCCCAAAAATTTCTCACGGCTTCACCACGATGTTCACGATTCTGCCGGGCACGTAGATTTCCTTGACGATGTTCCCGCTCAGCTTATCCCCCAAAGCCTCCTTGGCCGCCGCGATTACCGTTTCCTTGGCCTCGTCCTTGGGCACGGAGATGGTGGCGCGTATCTTGCCGTTCACCTGGACACCGACCTCCACAGTGCTTTCCACGGTCTTGGCCTCATTGTAAGACGGCCATGTGGTCTGGTATACTCTGCCCTCAAAGCCCGCTGCCTGCCACAGCTCCTCGGTGATATGGGGCGCCACCGGGTTCAGCAGCGTGATCAATGTCCTGTACTCGCCTCTGGTGACAGAGTTCTTCTTATAAAATTCATTGATGAGGGCCATCATGGCGGCGATGGCGGTGTTGTACTTCAGGCTC
>CAOOJO010000366.1 GCA_948496895.1 uncultured Acetatifactor sp.
GTTCCCGGGCCTGCTGCCCACCTATGTCACCCTGCTGATCATCGGCCTGGGCAATTTCCTGAACACGGGCATGGAGCAATACCTTGTCTTCCAGAATGCCTTCAATAAGGATAAGATTGAAGTCCTTTCCCTGTATACCTATAACGTGGGCCTTGTGGGGAACAATATCTCCAGGGGGACTGCCATCGGCATGATGCAGAGCGTCGTCGCGGTGCTGCTCTTGAGCGTCACCAATATGATTTCCGGAAAAATCCGGGATGAGAAAATCTTTTGACCGAGGAGGATGTGCTATGGGCAAGGCAGTGACAGGAAAGAAGAAAAGAGGCATGGCAGACAGGCTGTTCGACATCGTGAACGTAGTCCTGCTGGGGCTGTTCGCCCTTGTCTGCATCTATCCGTTCTACTATATCCTGATCAATTCCCTCAGCAACAACAAGCTGGTGGAGCTGGGCAAGATCGTATTCCTGCCCCAGGGGATTCATTTCAATAACTTCAGGGATGTCCTGGAGATACAGGGCTTGAACCACGCGGTCTTCATATCGCTGGCCAGGACGACTGTCGGCACCTGCATCACCCTACTGTCCTGCACGGTACTGGGATATGCCATGACCAGGCAGGAACTGTGGCACAGGAAGTTCTGGTACCGCTTCCTGATCGTCACCATGTATTTCGGGGCGGGGCTGATTCCGGGCTATTTGAACATCAAGCGGCTGGGGCTGATGAACACCTTCGGCGTATACGTGATTCCCTGCCTGGTGGGGCCATACAACATGATTCTGGTGAAGACCTATATCGAGAGCATCCCCCAGTCCCTGGAGGAATCGGCGCTGATGGACGGAGCGGGCTATCTGAAACGCCTGACGCGCATCGTCGTCCCATTGTCGAAACCGATTCTGGCCACAATCATCCTTTTTTCCCTGGTGGGGCAGTGGAATGCCTACATGGATACGGTCCTGTACACCAGCGGCACCAGGCTGCAGACCCTGCAGTCCATCCTGTACCAGTACCTGAACAGCGCCAGGCAGCTGGCGGATATGATGAAGAAGGGCGGCAGGGTATCGGGGGAAATGGTCATGCATATGACGAACCTGCAGAGCGCCCGCCATACCATGACCATGGTCACCATCAGTCCGATTCTGATGGTCTATCCCTTCATCCAGCGCTATTACGTCAAGGGCGTCATGATCGGGGCGGTGAAGGGCTGAGCAATATAGAATGGGCAACATAGAAAAATCAAAAGAAAGAGGTGCGGAAATGAGAAAGAAGAGATTCAGGAAAGCATTGGCAATGCTCACATGTTCGGCCATGGTTCTGTCGCTGGCAGCCTGCGGACAGGAAGGGGCAGGAAGCAGCCGGGAGACGGGCGGGACAGAGCAGAGCGCGGCACAGGAAGGGACTGAGGCGGAAGGCATGGCGGCGGAGCCGGGCGGGGATGGCGAGATCACCACGCTGACCTGTTATTTCCAGAACGGGAACAATGGCGTGGAGCGCTACCCCTGGTTCGAAAAATATCTGGGGGAGAAGTTCGGCATCTTCCTGGAGAGCAGGGCTCAGTCAGCGGACTCCTCGCTCCTGGCTCCCATGCTGGCGAGCGGCGAGCTGACGGACATTATACAGATAGGGGAGAGAACGGATGTGATAAACGCCGTGGCCGGGGACATGCTGCTGGATTTGGAGGAGTATAAGGAGCAACTGCCCCATATCTTCGGAAACGAGAAGTACCAGTCGGCAATCCGGTATGCCAGGGACACCTTCGGCGGCCTGTACATGATGCCCCTGACGATTGGGGAAAGCGGCTGGATAGGCATCGACCCTCAGATGCGGTGGGATTTATATAAGACACTGGGGATGCCGGAGATTCCGGACATGGACAGCCTGCTGGACGTGCTGAAGCAGATGCAGGAGCTGGAGCCTGAGACGGCGGAAGGCCTGCCTGTATACGGCCTGGGCGCTTTCAACGACTGGGACGGGAACAGCATGATGACCTGTGCTTACAACAATTATATGGTATATATGGGATATACTATGGAGGGCATTTCCTGGCTGACCTATATCAGGAGTGACGGCAGCGGAGACTTAAAGTATCTGCTTGATGACGACAGTGTCTACAGGGATGCGCTGCAATGGTTCTTCCGGGCGAACCAGATGGGGCTGCTGGATCCGGAATCGGCTACCATGAATTATGAGGGATACATTGCGAAGGCCGGCAACGCACAGTATCTGTCCACCGTATGGGACTGGTATTCCTACGGCGATCCGGATGCCGAGGAATGGTGGGGCCATGCCTCGGTCTGGCCTGAGAATGCGGAAATCCCTGTGAACTCTGACATGCCGGTGGGAAGCAGCAACAGATATATCGGAATCAGCTCCGGGTGTGCGGATGTGGATAAGGCGCTGGCGTTCCTGGACTGGTACTACTCTGAGGAGGGCATTGACCTTCTGTACAACGGACCGGAGGGAATGCTCTGGGAATACGACGACAGCGGCAAGCGGATTCTCAGCGATTTATATTATGAAAACGATTATCAGGGAAATCCTTACCAGCATCCGGACGGAGGAAATGCGAACAATCTGCTGGAATTTTATTATGACATAGCTGCCTGGCCCAATGCCACGGCGGAACACGGCCAGAAATATGAGCTGGAGGCCGATTCCTATGCCTGCGTGAAGCATACGAAGACCAGGCTGCAGGAGGATTTCATCGAAAATAACGGCGGATATATAAACAGGTATGAGAGGGCAAAAGCGGAGGGGAAGAACCTGATAGAGACCAGTCCCGTCTTGAGCTTCGTGGCTTCTGCCCCGGACGACATAGAAGCGATACGCGGGCAGATTGGGGAAATCGTGGTACAGAATTCCTGGAAGATGGTGTATGCCAAAGACCAGGCGGAGTTCGACGCCCTCTGGGCACAGACCCAGGCGGACGCGGAGGCGCTGGGCGCGGAGCAGGTCTTTGCGGACGCGGTGGCCAGATGGGAAGAGGCTGTGAAGACCAGTGAAAAATACCTGAAATAAAAGAAGAGCGGAATGGGGAGAGCATGGGGAAGACAGGAGCGAAAAATGATGTCCTGAAGGATGGGATATTCCGAATCGTGCTGAATATAGGAGCGCCGTTGCTGGCGGTGCAGATGATTTCGATGCTGGCTGCCTCCTATACCAATCAGGTGTACAGCCAGTATTTTGGGAAGCTTGTGTTCCTGATAACAGGAGTCCTAAGCTCCGTCATCTCCCTCTTCCAGAGCACCTATAGCAGCGTGGGCAGCGGCACCTGGATCAGGAGCGCCGCTGCCTATGCCGAGAAGGACAGAGGGCGGGCCAACAGGGTGACGGTCAACGCCCTCTACTCTGTGACGCTGGTGGTGCTCCTGTGCATGCTGGTCCTGCTCCTGGGGAAGGGCGGCATCTTCCGCGTCATGAACGTCCCCCGGGAGATTTATAGGGAAGCGGGCCTGTACTACTATGCCCAGGTGGCGCTGATGCCCTTGAGCGGCATCAATGCCATGCTGAACACGATACTCACTGCCTGGGGGAAACGGGGCGTGGTCTTCGCGGAGAACCTGCTGTTCGTCTGCGGGCCCGCTGTGGCGGCTCTGTTCTTCATCGTGAAGATCGGAAGAGCACACGTCTGAACTCCAGTCACTGAAGAGAATCTCGTATT
>CAOOJO010000367.1 GCA_948496895.1 uncultured Acetatifactor sp.
GCCCGGGAGCGGTATCCCTGGGGGGAGCCGGAGGGCGGCGAACAGCCCTGGCCGGATCCGTCCCTGCGCGAGCAGGTGGCGGACATGACGGTGACGGACGGCTCTGTCACCTCCGTCACTGCCATGACGGAGAAGATCAACGGCAGGATACTTCGGGCGAAGGACAATGAAATCGAGGTGGAGGGCTACGGCTGGGTGCCCCTGGCGTTGGATTATAAGGGCTACCGCCTGTACGACACCCTGGAGATGTGCACTGCGGTCGATTTGTGCTTCGGATATGATTTTACGGATTTCTGCATAGAGGAGGGTGAGGTCTGCGGCATCCTCATGGCGAAGGAGGCGGCTATGGAATACATCCGCGTGCTGCTGAAGACTTCGGATTACGGGGGGATTTTCCACGACCAGGTGGTGATGACCTGCGATACGGACTACACGGTGGTCTATGGGCCTCATGACGGGAGGCAGAGCGAGAAGCACCAGGCCTGGGAGGAGCTGACCTTCGATGGCGGCAGCAGCTATTTTACGGCGGACCGCGTCCGAATCGTCCCGGACGTGCTGACAGGGAAGGTCGTCCTGAGGAACTGTAACCGCGTCCAGGGCGTGCCCTCCTATAAAGGGGAGCTGGAGCTGCTGCGGACAGAGGAGGGGATCGTGGCCATCAACCAGGTGCTGCTGGAGGAGTACCTCTACGGCGTGGTGCCCAGCGAGATGCCTGCGGACTACCCGCCGGAGGCGCTGAACGCCCAGGCCATCTGTGCCAGGACGTATGCCTACGGCCGGATGGAGCATGCGGGCTATCCCCAGTACGGGGCCCATGTGGACGACAGCACCTCCTACCAGGTGTACAACAATGTGGGTGAGCAGGAGGGCTCCACCACCGCCGTGAAGGAGACCTACGGGAAGCTTCTGTTCACGGAAGGGGGCGGCCTGGCGGAGACGTTTTACTATTCCACCTCCTGCGGCACGGGCAGCGATGCCAATGTGTGGAAGACGGAGGCCGCGCCTACGCTGACCTATCTGAAGGCCAGGCCCCTGAACCGCAGGGCCATGACGGTGGCAGTCTCGGCCATGGCAAGCGGAAGCCCCGTGGGGGAGGAGGACTTTGGGGAGAGGATGCGGGACGAGGAGACCTTTGCGGCGTTCATATCCCAGAAGAACGAGGATGACTTCGAGGTGGCGGAAGGGTGGTACCGGTGGAGCTACCAGGTGGAGGCGCTGGATAAGGATGGCATGCTGCAGCGGCTGCAGCAGAGGTACGCGGCCAACAGCAGGCTTGTCCTGACCTGGAAGGACGGGGAGTACGTGAGCCAGGCCATCGACAGCCTGGGCGACATCACGGACATATACATAGAGAAGCGGGGCAGCGGCGGCGTGGCCGACGAGCTTGTGATAGAGGCCGGCGGCCAGAAGGTGAAGGTCATTTCCGAAAACTACATCCGGTATGTGCTGAATGACGGCGCGGCCGCGGTGATCCTGCAGGACGGCAGCGAGATGGCGGGTATGAGCCTGCTCCCCAGCGCATATTTTATCATAATGACTAGCAAAGAGGGCCAAAATGTGGTAGGATATACGTTGACGGGCGGCGGCTTCGGCCATGGCGTGGGGATGAGCCAGAACGGGGCCAGGAGGATGGCGGAAAGCGGATATTCCGCGGAGGAGATTCTTCTCTATTTTTATGACAGATGCACGATTCGGAATATATATGAGAACGAGTAGGAGTGTGGGATGATCCGTAACCTTATTGTGATTCTGGTGGATTTCTCAAATAAGATGAAAAAGCAGAATATCAGCACGTTTGCCGCCAGCACGGCCTTTTTCTTCTTCCTGTCCGTGGTGCCTATGCTGATCATGATATGCACGATCATCCCCTACACCCCTCTGACGGAGGAGGATCTGGTGGAGGCGGTGACGGATCTGACGCCGGATCAGGTGGACGGGCTGGCGGAGAGCCTGATATCGGATATCTATGACAAGTCGGCCGGGGTGCTGTCCATCGCCCTGATCGCCACCATATGGTCGGCGTCCAAGGGGGTCATGGCATTGATGCGGGGGCTGAACGCCATCAACGGCGTGGAGGAGAAGCGGAATTATTTCGTGGTGCGGGTGATAGCGTCCTTTTATACGGTGGTGATGCTGATCGTGGTCATATTGTCCCTGTTCCTCATGGTGTTCGGCGACCAGCTGGTGACATTGACCCTGCACCGTATCCCCCAGCTCCAGCAGATCGTCTCCTTTGCCATGAACTTCCGGTTCCTTCTGGTGTGGGCGGTGCTGTCGGTGCTGTTCGCGGCGGTGTATGCCTATGTGCCGGACAAGAAGCTGGATTTTCGGGAGCAGATACCGGGCGCGGTCTTCTCCGCGGTGGTATGGAGCGTGTTCTCCTGGGCTTTTTCCTACTATGTGACCTATGGCAATAGCTATGGAATCTACGGCAGCCTTTCCATTATCATCATCGTGCTGCTCTGGATGTATTTCTGCATGTACATCATCATGATAGGCGCTTATCTGAACCGGTATTTCCAGCCGGTGAACAGGGCGCTGCTCAATACGAAGTAAATAGATATCATAACGAAGGAGGCCAACATGGGCAAAAATCAGTTTGTATGGCAGGAGAGATTCAATATCGGCGTGGAGTCGATCGACAGGGAGCACAGGAAGCTGTTCACGATCATGAACAAGCTCTCTGCCTATGACGACAACGACGAGAAGAGCCGCTGGGCTTATCAGGAGGGCATCAAGTACTTCAAGGAGCATGCCATGAAGCATTTCGCGGAGGAAGAGCTCTATATGGCGTCCATAGGCTATGAAGGATATGACGTACATAGACGGATTCATGACACTTTCCGCAAGAAGACCCTGCCTGAGATCGAGAAGGAGCTGGCGGAGAGCTATTATTCCATGGAGTCGGTGAAGCACTTCCTGGGCGTGTGCGCCGGATGGCTGATCGGGCACACCTTGACGGAAGACCGGGCAATCGTGGGGAAGGCGGAGAGCAAGTGGGGCGACCTGCTGCCGGAGGAAAAGCAGATCGCCATGAAGAACACCGTGGCGGAGCTGCTCTACGAGATGTTCCAGATAGAGGCCAAGGTCATCAGCGAGAGCTACAACGGAGAGAAGTTCGGCAAGGGGATCTACTACCGGCTGGTCTATGGCACGGACCGGGGGGACAGATGGGAGTTCTTCCTGGTATTTGAAGACAGGATAATCGTCAATACCATAGGGAAGCTCATCGGGGCCGAGTCGGACGGCGTGGACGTGATGATGATGAACGCCACCAGGTATGCGGCCAAACAGTTCGTGGAGCGCATCAAGACGCATTTCCCCAATGCCGAGCAGTTTAACATCAGGGAGGAGAACCTGCTGAACTACGACCAGTTCCAGAGGGCTTTCGAGAAGCATAATCCTCAGTGCAGCCTGCTGTTCTCCACCAAGGAGGGGTACTTCGCCTACAGCGTCATGGCCCCCCATCTGCTGGAGGAGGAGATAGCCACGTCCATCGGCGCGGAGAACGCCATGGCCGAGATCAAGAAATACCTGGAGAACCATGAGGCGGAGAAGAAAAAGAAGATACTGGTGGTGGACGACTCCGACGTGATGCTCCAGGCCATGAAGAGGCTGCTGGAGGATACCTACGAGGTGAGCCTGGCCAA
>CAOOJO010000368.1 GCA_948496895.1 uncultured Acetatifactor sp.
AGTGACAGGGCGGCAGGACGCGGCCATGGCTGGAGGAACTGGCGGCTGTGCCATGTGGACATGAACATGCGGCATCCGAATGCGCAGTATGCGCATGACAAGACGCATGGCAAAATGCATAGAGAGGCATCTGGCGTGGATATGGAGAGCAGACCGGCGATAGCCGAGAATAGGAGAGATTATGAGAATGCATCCTCGATATGAAGTTGAACTGGCAAAGCAGCAGGAGCTGCTGAATCGCCCCAATGAAGTGGACGATTCCTTTTACAATGGCATCTATGACCGCTACAGGAATCCCGTGCTGACCAGGGAGCACATCCCGCTGTTCTGGCGATACGATGTGGATATGGACAGCAATCCGTATTTCCAGGAACGTCTGGGCGTGAACGCGGTGATGAATTCCGGCGCCATCGAGCTGGACGGGAAATTCTACCTGGTGGCCCGGGTGGAGGGGAACGACAGGAAGTCCTTCTTCGCCGTGGCGGAGAGCGAAAGCCCCGTGGAGGGCTTCCGGTTCTGGGACTATCCGGTGGTGCTGCCGGACACCTGCCCGGAGGAGACCAATGTGTATGACATGCGGCTGACCAGGCATGAGGATGGTTATATCTACGGGGTCTTCTGCTCGGAGAGCAAGGACGCCACTGTGTCCGACCTGTCGGCGGCGGTGGCGGCTGCGGGCATCGTGCGCACGAAGGATCTGAAGACATGGGAGCGTCTGCCCAATTTGAAGACATTGCAGTCTCCCCAGCAGAGGAACGTGGTGCTGCACCCGGAGTTCGTGGAGGGCAAGTACGCTTTCTATACCCGGCCCATGGATGACTTCATAGACACCGGCTCCGGCGGCGGGATTGGCTTCGGCCTATGTGAGGACATCCTGCACCCGGTCATCGACGAGGAGCGCATCACCAGCAAGCGGCGGTACCATACCATCACCGAGGCCAAGAACGGCGCGGGGGCCGTGCCCATCAAGACGCCCCAGGGATGGATTCATATCGCCCACGGCGTGCGGAACACGGCGGCGGGGCTGCGCTATGTGATATATGCCTTTGCCACGGCGCTGGACGACCCCGCCAGAGTGATCGCGGAGCCTGGCGGGCTGCTGATTGGGCCAAGGGCCGGAGAGCGGGTAGGGGACGTGTCCAATGTGGTGTTCACCAATGGGGCCATCGCCCGGGAGAACGGGGATGTGTATATCTATTACGCTTCCAGCGACACCAGGATGCATGTGGCGGCCACCACCATCGACAAGCTCACGGACTATGTGTTCCATACGCCGAAAGACCCTCTTCGCAGCCCGGACTGCGTGGCCTTAAGGTGCGAGATGATCGAGAAGAACCTGAAGCTGCTCCGGGGATGAGCGGGAAGCGGTTTTACCGACGGCAGCCTGATTGAGAGCCTGACCGGATATCCTGTACCGGATGTTCCGGAGACGGTGCATCAGATGTCTGGCCTTGACAGAAATGACGGTAATACAGGATTGATATACTGATAATAAGAAAAGAGCAGGAAAGAGAGGAAAACAAAATGAGCAAATATAAAATGATCAGCCCCGCCGTACCCAATGTGCCCTGGCAGGAGGGCCCCGAGTCCTTCACCGGGGCTCCCGTCTGGAGGTATTCGGAGAACCCCATCATCGGGCGCAATCCCTTAAAGAACGTGGCCAGAATCTTCAACAGTGCCGTGATGCCCTACGGGGACGGCTTCATCGGCGTGTTCCGCGGGGAACAGAACAACGGAATTCCGTATATTTATATGGGCAGGAGCAAGGATGCCGTCCACTGGGACTTCGAGGAGGACAAGATTCCTTTCGTGGACGAGGAGGGAAAGCCCTTCATGCCTGTCTACGCCTACGACCCCAGGCTGGTGAAGGTGGAGGACACCTATTACATCATCTGGTGCCAGGATTTCTACGGGGCCGCCATCGGCATGGCGAAGACCCAGGACTTCAAGACATTCACCAGGATTGAGAACCCGTTCCTGCCCTTCAACCGTAACGCCGTGCTCTTCCCCCGCAAGATACACGGCAATTTCTGCCTGCTGAGCAGGCCCTCGGACAGCGGCCACACGCCCTTCGGGGACATCTTCCTGAGCGAGAGCCCGGACATGGTATACTGGGGAAAGCACAGGCATGTGATGGGCAAAGGCAGCGAGTGGTGGGAGTCCCTGAAGATCGGCGGCGGCGCGGCGCCCATTGAGACCAGTGAGGGGTGGCTCCTGTTCTACCACGGCGTCACCGGCACCTGCAACGGCTATGTGTACAGCATCGGCGGGGCCATCCTGGACATCGACAATCCCTCCATCGTGAAATACCGTTGCGAGGACTTCCTGCTGACTCCGCAGGAGTGGTATGAGGAGCGGGGCTTCGTGCCCAATGTGTGCTTCCCCTGCGCCACCATCCACGACAGCGAGAGCGGCAGGATTGCCATCTACTACGGCGCGGCGGACAGCTACGTGGGACTGGCGTTCACCAGGCTGGATGACATTATGGACTACATCAAGGAGCACAGCCGGACCACCGCCGCGGATACGGAGATTGGCAGGAGATGATTTTACAAGTCGTGTTTACAAGTCGTGTGCGGAAATGAAGCTTGACAGCCGTTATCTTTTGTGGTATAAATTAAAAAATTGAACACAAAAGCTATGATAAGAAATAGTAAGCATCTCGGATTTTCAGAGAGAAGGCGGCCGGTGCGAGCCTTTATTGAAAAGATGCCCAACCCATCTTTGAGCTGTAAGCTGAAATGACAGTAAGCCTTGCCGGGTTCTCCCGTTACAGAGATATGGCATCAGATTTTCTCTTGTGCCAGAGAGTGCGGATCGCTCCGAATTTAGGTGGTACCACGGACTTAAGATTAGTTCGCCCTAAGCTGATGTAATGTCGGCTTAGGGCTTTTTTGTGTTCAAAAACAAAATACGGAGGTATCCTTTATGAAACTGGAAAAACTTGTTGGAGATCGTTTTCGGGAAAGGCCGTCAGACTGTAACATTGACAGCCATGCTCTGATGGTGCGCGGCGGCTACATGAAATATGTAGCAAACGGTATTTTTTCATCCTATATGCCGCTGAAAAGAATTACACGGAAGATAGAGCAGATTATCCGTGAAGAAATGGACGCTATTGACGGGCAGGAAGTCCAGTTTCCTGTCGTCATGCCGGCTTCTATCTGGCAGGAATCCGGCAGATACGAGAGCATTGGTAAAGAAATGGCCCGCTTCCATGACCGTAGTGGAAGTCCTCTTGTGCTCGGTATGACACATGAAGAAGCAGCCGTTCATCTTGTGCGCGATTACGGACATGGCTATACGAAATATCATTTTATGATATATCAGATACAGACTAAGTTCCGCGATGAAGCAAGACCGAGGGCGGGACTGATCCGTGTTCGTGAATTTACAATGAAAGATGCCTACTCTTTCCATACCAGTCAGGCAGATTTGGAAGATTATTACGACAAGTGCCATAAGGCTTATGAGCGCATCTATGCAAGAGTAGGATTGCCGGAGGTTATTTCGGTGGCTTCCGACTCCGGTATGATGGGCGGTAATATCTCCCATGAATTTATGCTGCTCACTCCTATTGGGGAAGATGCTATCGCTATCTGTACAGAATGTGATTACCGTGCGAATATGGAGGCGGCAGAGTG
>CAOOJO010000369.1 GCA_948496895.1 uncultured Acetatifactor sp.
GGTGACCTATGCGGTGCGCGATACGGTCATCGATGACAAGGAAATCAAAAAGGGCGATTTTATGGGAATCGGCGATTCCGGCATCCTGGCCGTGGGCGGCGATATGACCGCGGTGGCAGGCGATACGATTACAAAGATGATGACCCAGGAGAGCGAGCTGATCAGCATTTACTATGGAAGCGACGTGAAGGAGGACGAGGCGGAAGCTTTCCGGGCACAGGTGGCGGACCGGTATCCGGAATGCGATATCGAGCTGCAGTACGGGGGCCAGCCTATCTATTATTATGTCATGTCTGTGGAATAGATCTGAACTGTTGCGGGAAGTGCAGGAGGGAGGCAGATTGGCGCTGTCTCCTTCCTTTGTGATGGACACGCCGTAGGGGGGCATATGGACAGGGATACGCCTATAATGGAGCTGAAAGGGGTGGGCGAGAAGACCGGGAAGCTGTTCGGGAAGCTGGATATCCGGACAGTGGGGGAGCTGCTTATGGCCTATCCCAGGGACTACGAGGTGTTCGGAGAGCCTGTGAAAATCAGCCGGGCGGTATCCGGAGAACTCTGCGCTGTCAGGGCCGCCGTATCCGGCATCCCCAATGAGCGGAGAATCCGGAACCTGAGCATCCTCAACGTCCTCATAGCGGACGACACAGGCCGTCTGCAGCTGACCTTTTACAACATGCCCTTCCTGAAGAAGACGCTGCGGCAGGGCGGGTTCTATATCTTCCGCGGGCTGCTCCGCCCAAAAGGGACTGTCATGACCATGGAACAGCCCAAGATTTTCGCCCCGGAGGAGTATGACAGGCTCACGAACCGGCTGGTGCCCCGGTATGCCCTGACAAAGGGCCTGACCAATCAGGCCATGCAGAAGTATGTGCGGCAGGCGCTTACCTTCTGCGAATTTGAACCGGAATGCTATCCCCCTTCCCTGCTGGAGGAGAACCAGCTCATTTCCTACAGGGAGGCCGTGGAGACGGTGCACTTCCCGCAGACCCGCGAGGCCCTGATAAAAGCCAGGAGACGGCTGGTGTTCGACGAGTTCTTCTCCTTCCTGTTCCTGATGCGCAGGAGCCAGAAGCTGGACAGACAACTGGAGAACGGCCACCGGATGCTGGAGACCGCCGACACGGCGCGCTTCCTGGAGCAGCTCCCCTTCCCCCTGACGAAGGCTCAGGAAAAGGTCTGGCAGGAGATTCGGGAGGATTTGGGAGGGGAGAACTGCATGAACCGCCTGGTCCAGGGGGACGTGGGTTCCGGGAAGACGATCGTGGCCGTGCTGGCGCTGCTGATGACCGCCGCCAACGGCTATCAGGGCGCGCTGATGGCTCCCACGGAAGTGCTGGCCATGCAGCATTTCGAGACCATACAGGGCTATGTAAAAAAATACGGCCTGATTTTCCGCCCCGTGCTGCTGGTGGGTTCCATGACGGCCAGGGAAAAGCGGGAGGTCTATGGGGCGATTGCCGACGGCCAGGCTAATCTCATCATCGGCACCCACGCCCTGATCCAGGAAAAGGTGCAGTACCGCTCCCTGGGGCTGGTGGTGACGGACGAGCAGCATCGGTTCGGGGTCAGACAGCGCGAGCTCCTGGCGCAAAAGGGGGAGAATCCCCACATCCTGGTCATGAGCGCCACGCCCATCCCCAGGACTCTGGCCATCATTTTATACGGAGATCTGCATCTGTCGGTCATCGATGAGCTGCCCGCGGACAGGCTGCCCATCAAGAACTGCGTGGTAAATATCAGCTACAGGCCTACGGCCTACCGGTTCATCGCCGGGCAGGTGGCCCAGGGGCGGCAGGTCTATGTCATCTGCCCCCAGGTAGAGGGGGACGATGCCGAGGGCGGGCTGCCCCTGGAGAATGTGGCGGACTACGCGGAAAAGCTTCGGGCGGCGCTGCCAGCCAGCGTCCAGGTGGCCTGTCTCCACGGGAGGATGCGCCCCGGGGACAAGAGCCGCGTCATGAACCAGTTCGCGGATCATTCCATCGATGTGCTGGTGTCCACCACGGTGATCGAGGTGGGGATCAATGTGCCCAACGCCACAGTGATGATGGTAGAGAACGCGGAGCGCTTCGGCCTGGCCCAGCTCCACCAGCTCAGAGGGCGGGTAGGCCGGGGGGAGCACCAGAGCTACTGCATCTTCGTCAGCGCGGACGAGAAGCCGGAATCCATGGAAAGGCTGGAGATTTTGAACAAGTCCAATGACGGCTTCCACATCGCTTCGGAGGATCTGAAGCTCCGGGGGCCGGGAGAGCTGTTCGGCATCCGCCAGAGCGGGGAATTTTCCTTCCGGGTGGGGGACATCTACGCGGATGCCGGCCTGCTGAAGCAGGCTTCCGAGGCTGTGGACAGGCTGCTGGCCGAGGATCCTGAACTCCAGAGGCCGGAGCATGGCCGCCTGAGGGACTATCTGGAGAAGGCGGCGCAGAGGAGCGTGGACTTCCGTTCTATATGAGGAATAAAGGAATAATGGAATTGAAAATATAGGAATGGTAGCTATTGGAAATCAAAACATGTGGCATATCGGGAAAACGTATGCACAGAAACGAGGAAATGTTATGTCAAATGTGGCAATCGTAACGGACAGCAACAGCGGGATTACACAGGCCGCCGGAAAGGAGCTGGGCATCTATGTGCTGCCCATGCCCTTTATGATCGATGAGGAGACTTATTTCGAGGATATCGACCTGACACAGGAGGAATTCTATGAAAAGCTTGCCTCCGGCGCCAATATCGCCACCAGCCAGCCCTCTCCGGAGTCGGTGATGAAGCTGTGGGACAGTGTCCTGGAGGACTATGACGAGCTGGTCCATATCCCCATGAGCAGCGGGCTGTCCGGCTCCTGCCAGAGCGCCATGATCCTGGCCCAGGAGTATGACGGGCGGGTGCAGGTGGTGAACAATCAGCGGATTTCGGTGACCCAGCGCCAGTCCTGCCTGGATGCCAAGCTCCTGGCCCAAAAGGGGAAGAGCGCCAGGGAAATCAGGGAATTCCTGGAGGAGGACCGGTTCAACAGCAGCATCTACATCATGCTGGATACGCTGTATTATCTGAAAAAAGGCGGCAGGATAACGCCCGCGGCAGCGGCCATCGGCACCATGCTGCGGCTCAAGCCCGTGCTGCAGATTCAGGGGGAGAAGCTGGATGCCTTCGCCAAGGCCAGGACCACCAACCAGGGCAAGGCCATCATGATGACCGCCATCCGCAACGATATCGAGAACCGGTTCGGAGGGATGAGGGAGGATAAGCATATCTGGCTGCAGATCGCGCACACGGCGAATCTGAAGGAAGCGCAAGTTTATCGGGACGAGATTCTCGAACGGTTCCCGGGATATGATGTCCATATCGACGCGCTTTCGCTGAGCGTGGCCTGCCATATCGGGCCGGGGGCGCTGGCCTTCGCCTGCTGCAGGAAGATTCAGATATAAAGGAAAAATCTTCTTGCATTTTGGAAGAATTTCGATTATTATAGAAAAAGAACGTATGTTTGGACTTTGCGAATCGGGAAATAGAGAGGTTTTGGAATGGCAAGTGGTACAAGTGTTGGGAATTATGACGCCTCCAGCATTACGGTGCTGGAGGGGCTGGAGGCCGTGCGGAAAAGGCCGGGGATGTCTATCGGCAGCGTTTCGACGAAGGGGC
>CAOOJO010000370.1 GCA_948496895.1 uncultured Acetatifactor sp.
CGTCCGTCCCCTCCGCAATCTGGAATTCCAGCAGCTTCGCAAACCCTTCATAATCCACTTCCCCGTTATCACGCATGGGCGTAACGATGGCTACGCCCGAGCCCTTAAAAATAGACATCTTTTCTCCTCCATCATTTTCATTTCTCTACTGTGTAATGAAACAAACGCCGACACACAAAGCGTCGGCGCATGAATCCAATTGGATAATATACCGATAGCGCTCCATCCTGTAACCGGATGACAGTCACACAGCTCTTAACTGTATGCCCAAGAGCCGATGAGCAGATCATCTCCTCTTTCGGCGTGTTCCCCTTTCCCTTCCCTTCTTCTGCGTCTGCCGCATCCGAAAAGGTACTGATGAAAAACGCAACCTCTATCTTCCTGCCTATATTCTCTCTATAATAGAAAACAGCCTTACAAGCTTTCTCTATTGTCATAAATCATAACATCATACGGGAATGCTGTCAATGGATTTCTCGTCAAATATGAGTTTCCACTCTGAGCTTCTGCTTCAAGGCTTCCATGTCTCGATCCGGGAGACCGCATCGGCCAGGGCGCAGATATCCCCGCCCGCCCTGGTGCCTGTCAGGATGATGTCCGTATCCCCCCTGCACTCCAGCAGCGCCTTCAGATCCTCCACGGAGACGATTTCCTTATCCACCAGCTTCAGCACCTCATCCAGTATCAGCAGGTCGCACTCCCTGGTGGCCAGCACCTTTTTGGCGAAGTTCATCTCGTTCTTGATATTGGCGATTTCCTCCTGCTTCTTCTCCTCAGAGAGGTTCTCGTAGCTCTCATCGGACTTCTCAAAACAGAACAGCTTTATCTCCGGCTCCATCCTGCGCAGGAAGTCCTGGGACTTCATGCCGTTTCCCTTCAGGAACTGAAGAATGACTACGCTCTTCCCTTCCATCGCAGCCTGCAGGGCTCTGCCCAGAGCCGCCGGGGACTTCCCCTTTCCGTCGCCGGCATATATATTGACCAGTCCTTTTGCCATACCCCACCTCGTTTCACTCTAAAAGAAATATTTCAGATGGTTCTAGCATACCACACTTTCCTGTTTTTGGCAAATTTTTCTCGCAGTCCGCGCCGCTTGCCGGTCACTCGCCTTCCGGAGCCAGCTCCAGCTTGCTGACGGACACCTCAAAGGCCACCCTTCTCTCCACATTCTCCTCGTCCAGCTTCTTCATATATTCCCGGCTCTGTATCCGCCCCCATACGGCACAGCGCTCCCCTACCTTGAAATTGTTGGCATAGCGGGCATTCCTGCCCCAGCAGATGCATGGTATGTAATCGGACTTGCCATAGGGACGGTTCACGGCCAGCAGGAGATCCGCGATTTCCCTTCCAAGAGGCGTCTTCCTGTAGATAGGCTCCTTGCAGATATAGCCGTCCAGGAAAATCTGGTTGGTCTTGGAGCTCTCCTCCATCTCGTCCACGAAGCTCACCTCTCTGGCGAACACGGAGAGCACCAGCCTGTTCTTGCGCTCCTCATGGCGGTTGTAGGAACGGAACTGCCCGTTCACGCATATCAGCTCTCCTGTATAGTCCGCAGTCACGTCCATCAGCCGCTCCGATACCATGATGGGGATGGTGTCGTAGCTCTCGCTGAGCCGCTTGCAGCGCACGTCCATCATGTAGAAGCCCTCTCCGAAGATTTCATGGCTATAGGTAAAACCGCTTGCTATTTCCCCCATAACCGTCACCTGGTTGTTCTCAATTACCTTATCTGTCATTTTCGTTCTCCCTTCTTGTCTTAAGACTTTTTCCGGTGGATATTACTATTTATACAATAGAACTGGGTATTTTAGTACAATTTCTCACCGCACTCTTCGTCATTTTTTGCGATTTCGCATTCTATTTCATTTTACCATCTATGTAAAATCGGGAATCCGGCTCCGCATCCCCAATAATCCTTGCGTCCCGCGGGAAATAGTGCTATACTGTAACAGTTTGAAAATATGCCTGAAAAAACCATCGGCAAAGATAGACACCGGTTGACAATCCGGCGATTCGCGGGGTTGCCGCCAGCGCCGCGTTCCCGCACAGGGCGCAGAAATGAGGTTGAAAAATCATGAATCAAAAAAGAGAAGATGTAAGGAACGTTGCAATCATAGCCCACGTAGACCATGGCAAGACCACTCTGGTGGACGAGCTGCTGAAGCAGAGCGGCGTGTTCCGCGAGGGCCAGGACGTGGCGGAGCGCGTCATGGACTCCAACGATATCGAGCGCGAGCGGGGCATCACCATCCTTTCCAAGAATACCGCCGTCATGTACAAGGGGACCAAGATCAACATCGTGGACACCCCGGGCCACGCCGACTTCGGCGGCGAGGTGGAGCGGGTCCTCAAGATGGTCAACGGCGTCATCCTGGTGGTGGACGCCTTCGAGGGCCCCATGCCCCAGACCAAGTTCGTGCTCCGCAAGGCCCTGGAGCTGAAGCTCCCGGTCATCGTATGCATCAACAAGATAGACCGCCCCGAGGCTAGGCCCGAGGAGGTGGTGGACGAGGTGCTGGAGCTGTTCCTGGAGCTGGACGCGGACGACGCGCAGCTGGACTGCCCCTTCGTCTATGCCTCGGCAAAGACAGGCGTGGCTTCCATGGATTCCGACGGAGCCGGCGCCAATATGGAGCCCCTCTTCGAGACCATCGTGGACTACATCCCCGCCCCCGAGGGGGATCCCCAGGCCGGCACCCAGGTGCTGATCAGCACCATCGACTACAATGAGTACGTGGGCCGCATCGGCATCGGCAAGGTGGACAACGGATGCATCAAGGTGAACCAGGAGGTGGTCATCTGCAACCACCACGACCCGGACAAGCAGGTAAAGGTCAAGGTCAGCAAGCTCTACGAGTTCAACGGCCTGAGCAAGGTGGAGGTGAGGGAGGCCGGCATCGGCTCCATCGTGGCCATCTCCGGCATCGCGGACATCCGCATCGGGGACACCCTCTGCTCCCCGGAGCAGGTCGTGCCCATTCCCTTCCAGAAAATCAGCGAGCCCACCATCGCCATGCAGTTCATGGTGAACGACTCGCCGCTGGCGGGCCTGGAGGGGAAATACGTCACCAGCCGCCACATCCGGGACAGGCTCTTCCGGGAGCTGAACACGGACGTGTCCCTGCGGGTGGAGGAGACGGACACCACGGAATGCTTCAAGGTGTCCGGCCGGGGCGAGCTGCACCTGTCTGTCCTGATCGAGAACATGCGCAGGGAGGGCTATGAGTTCGCCGTCAGCAAGGCGGAGGTCCTCTACCATACGGACGAGAACGGCAAGCGCACGGAGCCCATGGAGCTGGCCTATATCGACGTGCCCAACGAGTTCGCCGGGGCCGTCATCGAGAAGCTGGGCCAGCGCAAGGGGGAGCTGCGCAACATGGGCAGCATCTCCGGCGGCACCTACACCCGCCTGGAGTTCTCCATCCCCGCCAGGGGCCTGATCGGCTACCGGGGCGAGTTCCTGACGGACACCAAGGGCAACGGCATCCTGAACACGGTCTTCGACGGCTACGCGCCCTACAAGGGGGACATCCAGTACAGGAAGCAGGGCTCCCTGATCGCCTTCGAGGCGGGGGAATCCATCACCTACGGCCTGTTCAACGCCCAGGAGCGGGGCACCCTGTTCATCGGCCCCGGC
>CAOOJO010000371.1 GCA_948496895.1 uncultured Acetatifactor sp.
TGACAGAGGTGCACTGCACCTACGACCCGGCCGCCAGGGGCGGCAACAGCCCGGACGGACGGAAGGTGAAGGGCACCATCCACTGGGTGGCAGCGGACACCGCGGTGTCCGCCCAGGTGAGGCTGTATGAGAATATCATCGATGAGGAGAAGGGCGTGTACAATGAGGACGGGAGCCTGAACCTGAACCCCAATTCCCTCACCGTTCTGAAGGACTGTAAGCTGGAGCCCGCCTTTGCGGGGGCGGGCAAGTATGAGCGCTTCCAGTTCGTAAGGCAGGGATTCTTCTGCGTGGACGCGAAGGATTCGAAGCCGGACGCCCTTGTATTCAACCGCATCGTGTCTCTGAAGAGCTCCTATGTCCTGCCGAAGCAGTCGTAAAGGCAGCAGCCAAATGCCGCGAGGATGATGTCCTGCGGGTAGGAGGTATGAGTATGGGAATTTTGTCGGGCTTGAAGAGCCTGGGACTGGGCAATCTGGAGGACGTGAGCCTTTTTGAGGAGCCGAAGAAGAAGGAAGAGGAAAAAGCGCAGCCCACAGCGGCGCCCAAGGTCCAGGAGAAGGATTTGATTTATGACAGATCCTTTGTCTGTCCGGTCTGCGACAGTTCCTTTACGGCCAAAATCATGAAGTCCAACAAGGCCAAGCTCCTGGGCACGGATTCGGATCTCCGGGCCAGATATGACGGGATCGACGCGGCGAAGTATGAAGTGGTGATGTGCCCAATCTGCGGCTACGCAGCGCTGATGCGTTATTTTACCGGCATCACCTCCAGCCAGGCGAAGCTCATCCGGGAGAAGATCAGTCAGACTGTGCACATCACGCCCAGCCAGGGGGAAACCTATTCCTATGAGGAGGCCATGCAGCGGTACAAGCTGGCTTTGGTGGGTTCTGTGGTAAAACACGCGAAACCAAGCGAAAAAGCGTATATATGTCTGAAGTACGCCTGGCTGACCAGAGGCTACCTGGAGAGCCTGAAGGAGGACGAGGCCAAGGTGGACGAAAAGCGCGTGGCGGAATGGGCGACCCAGGAGAACGAGCTTCTGGCCAATGCCTACAAGGGCTTCACAGAGGCCAGGCAGACGGAGATGTTCCCCCTGTGCGGCATGAACGAGGTCACGGTGGACTATCTGCTGGCGGTGCTGGCGGCGCGGTTCCAGGATTATGATATGTCCATAAGGCTTCTGAGCAGCATCATCACCTCCAGAAGCGCCAACTCCCGCATTAAGGACAAGGCCAGGGACATGAAGGACCAGGTGATGCAGGACATGAAAAAGAAGCAGCAGGGATAGACGGGAGAACGTTTTGAATGAAATGACGTTTCGGATACAGACGGATGGGGACAGCCGCCTGTATGAGCAGATATACCGACATATCAGAGGAGAAATCAGGAGCGGGAAGCTTCTCTCAGGGGAGAGGCTTCCCTCTACGCGTTCTCTGGCGGAATATCTCCAGGTGGCCAGGAGCACGGTGGACTATGCCTATGGGCAGCTACTGAGCGAGGGCTATATAGAATCCAGGCCCTGCAGGGGCTATTTCGTCTGTCCTGTGGAGGACCTGCTGCTGTTGGACGAGGGCATGGCGGTGTCCGGCGCTTCGGGGAAGGCGGAACAGGGGAAGGCGGGAGGAGAGGCCGGGAAGGCGGAAAGCGCCGGGATGGAGGAGAATCCGGACAGCGGTGCGCCGGGCAGGGACAGGACAGAGCGGGCCAGACCCTCTTACGAGGTGGATTTCTCTCCCTACGACATCGACATGACGGGCTTCCCCTTCAGCGTCTGGAAGAAGATTACCAAAAACATCCTGACCTTTGCGGACAGCGACCTTTTCGCCAAGGGGGAGGGCCAGGGGGATTATGGGCTGCGGTGTACGATCGCCCGGTATCTCCACTCCTCCCGGGGGGCGGACTGCAGGCCGGAGCAGATTATCGTGGGAGCCGGAAATGACTATCTTCTGCTTTTGCTGGAGAAAATCCTGGGCCGCCATGTGCGGATCGCCATGGAGAATCCCACTTACATCAGGTCGTATCGGATTTTCCGCTCCTTCGCCTACGAAATCGCCACAGTGGACATGGACGAGTGGGGGATGCGGGCGGACAGGCTGGAGGACGCGGATGTGCGGGCGGCCTATGTGATGCCGTCCCACCAGTTCCCCACAGGGATCGTGATGCCCATCGGGCGGCGGATGGAGCTGCTGAAATGGGCGGACGGAGGGGAAGACAGATACGTGATAGAGGATGACTATGACAGCGAATTCCGTTTCCGGGGCAAGCCCATCCCGGCTCTGCTGGCCTCTGACAGGCACGGGAAGGTCATCTATATCGGTACCTTCTCCAAGGCCATCGCCCCTGCCATCCGGGTGAGCTTCATGGTGCTGCCGGATGCTCTGCTTGAGAGGTACAGGAAGGACTGCTCCTTCTATTCCTGCACGGTGTCCCGCATCGACCAGAGCATCTTGAACGAGTTCATCGGGGAGGGGTATTTCGAACGGCATCTGAACAAGATGCGCAAGCTCTACCGGGTCAAGCACGACCTGCTCCTGGAATGTCTGGCCCGGCTGCGGACTGCCTTCCGGGTGTCCGGGGAGAACGCGGGGCTGCATCTGCTGCTGACCGCCAGGGGCGGCATGGGCGAGGGGGAGCTGGTCAGGAGGGCCGCGGAGCGCGGTGTGCGGGTCTACGGCCTGTCCGAGAGCATGGTGGAGGAGGCTCCGGACAGCAGGACCGTATTGCTGGGCTTCGGCGGCCTGGGAGATAAGGAGATTCGCGAGGGCGTGGCGCTCCTGGCGGAGGCCTGGACGGGAAAGACTTAAAGCGTAAGGCCCTGCCGCTGCGGAAGCGCAAAAAAACACAGGATACGGCGGAAGGATGTTCCGCATATCCTGTGCGTCTGTTTCTTTGCGGGGAACCGTCAGGCTTCTGGGAGAGGGCCGGTTAGTTGTCGGTGATGGGAGGCTCTTCGTCGGTGCTGTCCTCGTCGAAGAACTCTTCCACGGTCTCCTCGGCCTTCTGGGCGGTGTCCGCCACCTGCTCCGCAAGGGGCGTGAAGCCATCCTGGCTGGCGGGGGCGTCGGAAGCGTCCGGCGTGGAGTCAGCCTGCCCGGCAGGGGAAGGCTCTTCCGCTTTCTCTTCCTTCTCCTCGCCGGCCTCCCCTTCGGGAGTCAGGGGGACATAGCTGCGGGAGTCGCTGTCCTTCTTCTCCGCCTCTTCGCTGAAATCGTCGTAATCCTCTTCCGCGCTGTCCTGCTCCGCGTTCTTCTTGCGGGCGAAATAATAGACAGCACCAATCGCGGAACCGATTGCCGCGCTGAACAATAAAAGCTTTCCAAATTTCTTTGCCATAGGTGACTCCTTTCAAACGGGTTGGTTTTTTCTGATATAATGGAATCAAAGAAACGATTCCATTATCCAAGTGCTATTATGATATTAATACTATTTTGCAGAATTGAAAAGGGAATATGCATAATTTTACTAAAAATTTATGATTTCCTTTCCGTTTGGGGGCGGGGCATGGTATAATAGGGTTAGGAATTTCCCCTGTTGGAGGAACGGCTTACATATGAACAGTAAATTCTTCGATATCAAAAAAGAGAAACAGGGCAGCGTTGATGATTCTGTCCTGTTTCTCTTTTTTGATATCGA
>CAOOJO010000372.1 GCA_948496895.1 uncultured Acetatifactor sp.
GAAATAGAGCGGCACGCAGTCCGCATAGAAGGTGACCAGCACCAGGCCCGGCTCATCCGTCAGCATTCCGTCCACATCCGCGTAGTCCCGGGGGCGCAGGATTCCCTTGCCCTTGTCCGCGGAGGTCATATAGCGGATGTTGGTGGTGTGGGTCTGGTGGGAGGCTGCCATGTCCTCCACCCGGCAGTCCAGCGCCCTGGCAACGCGCCTATAGTTCTCCAGCACGTTCTCACGGCTGTCGCCCCTGTCCAGGCTCAGGTTCATGGAGGAGAATTCCCCGCCGCTCACGCCCCCCAAACGGGTGGTGAACAGATGCCTTACGATTCCTGTCCGCTCCAGCAGCGGGAACGTCAGATATTCCAGGGATTCTCCGCCCTCCATGGGCACGCGGTTCTGCCGCACCGGCTGGCTGTCCGAATCCGCGCCCTTCCCTGTGTGTCTGCCCTTGCCTGTCCGCTCTATCTGAAACATAGGCCTGCTACCTCCCTCTCAATATGGATGCTCTTCTTCATTATGAATGCCCTTCTTCATTATGAATGCTCTTCTTCATTATCCCCGTGTATAAATATGCGGGAAAGCGTTCTGCACCCACTGTATCTCGCCGCCCTGGATGCCCACCACATCATATCGGACGCCGGTCTCATCCCCCAATCCGTGGGTATATCTGTAATAATCGGCCACCCTGCAGATTCGGCGCTGCTTGCGGCAGTCCACGGCCTCCAGGGCATAGCCCTTTTCAGAGCCGCTCCGATACTTCACCTCCACGAAGACCAGGTATCCCTGGTGGCGGCCGATCAGGTCGATTTCTCCCTGCCCGCAGCGAAAATTAGTCTCCAAAATCCGCACGCCCTTCTCTGTCAGATATTCCGCGGCCTGCCTCTCGTAGTCCGCCCCCACCTTACGCTTGTTCAAAAATCCGCTACCTCTTGATCTTCCCCTTAATCTTGTCCATGGAATCCACGAACACCAGGATCTCCGCCACCACCTCGTACAGCTCCGGGGGAATCATGTCCCCGATGTCCAGCCGGGACAGGGTGTCCGCCAGCTTGTCGTCCCGGTGAATGGGCACGTCGCTCTCCCGGGCCTTCTCGATAATCTTCTCCGCCAGAATCCCCCGCCCGCTGGCGATGACCCTGGGAGCCGCGTCCGAGGGATCGTATTCCAGCGCGATGGCCTGCTTCAGCTTCCCGTCCTTCTCTCTGGAATGCCTTTCTTCCATTTTCCCATCCATGTCCCCACCTCTATTCCAGTTCCGCATCCGCCCATCCGGTACCAGGCACCGGTTGGGCAGATGCTGTTTTAGGTTCTTACGTCAAAGGCGTATCGGGAGAGCAGGACGCCCCTCTCCTGCTTCAGGAGCGGCTCCAGCCCGCCTTTCGCGCTCTGGCCCGTCTTCTCCTCCCTGACGGCCATGGCGTAGCTGCAGTCGTACCCCCGCTTCCGCAGGCGCTCTGTCAGGATGTCCATGTGCGCCGCCATGAAGTCTATCAGTTCGTCATCTTTTAGATAAAATTTCGTATTCACCTTGCTGTTCTGCATGGCCACATACACGTCCACCGGCCCCAGGTTCTCCATGTCCAGATGCAGCAGGGCGCTGACATTCCCGTCCTTCCTTGCCAGGTTCTTCTTGTTGGTGTAGACATAGAGGTCGCCGTGGGCATCTCTCTGCTGCAGGCGCAGAGGAAGCTGCACATAGCTGTACATCTGATTGAGCTGCTGCAGAAAATCCACGTTCTGGGACATGGACGCGGTGGCCCGGAAGGCTTCGCTGCCGCTCTGTCCCGCGTTCTCCAGGGCCGTGGCCAATCCCCGCAACTGTCTGTCCATCCTGCGGTACAGCTCCTCCACCCTGCCCGGGACTGCCAGCTCCTCAGGCCGTAGCACCCAGTCCCCCTTCAGGGCGCCCGCAACAAAAGCCCGGAAATTGTCCCCGGAAAACAGTCTTTCCAGCGCCTGCATGGCCCCGGCAGAGGTGCGCGCGCCCTCCCCAAGGGCTCCCAGCTTCATGAAGAGCTGCAGCGCGTCCCCCTGGCCGCCCGCAAACTGCTGAATCTGGCTCCGCAGCTCGGCGGTCTCCTGGGGACTCAGGCGCAGCTCGCTTACCAGCGCCATGGCCTCTTCCGCCACCGCCGCCCGCAGCCCTGCCTGCACCCCATCGGCTGTGTTCCCGGCCTGTAGGATGCCAGGCTCCCCCGCCCCGGCTGCCTGTCCGGCCTGGGCCGTCCGGCCGCTTGTCTCCGCGGCCTGGCCGCTTATCTCTGCGGTCTGCGCCGCCATGTCCAGGAGCGTATCCGAGGCAGCGCCCTCAGCGGCAAGCGCCGCTTCCGCCCCAGGAGCCGCGCTCCCTGGCAGTGGCTGTCCGGCCTGGAGATTCCCGTTCCCCTGAACCGAATCCGTCTGGGCAGCGCCCGCTTCCTGAGCGGTCCCGTCCCCCGCTTCCCGAATCAGAGACAGCACCTCCTGGTAGAGCCTCACTGCCCCGGATACGTCTCCATCCGCCATCATGGAGTCGAACACCTCCGGCAGCGCTCCCAGGATATCCTCCATGCCACCCACAAGCTGATGGGTCAGGTTCCGATAGGAGACCATCTGGTTCACATTGGCCTCGTTCACGGGCATCTGCAGCTTATGGAGATTGATGATATCGGAAACCGTCCCCTGGGGGAAGCTGTTGATCTCCCGGAAAATCTGCTGGAGGCTGCCCTTGTTCACGGGAAGACCCGCGGCCATGAGCTGCTCCGTCATGTCCACGGTGTCGCGGTTCACGGGGAGCCCCGCCATGTCCAGGGCCTTCAGCACGTTCACGTCCGTGGACACATTGGTGAAAAGAGGACTCAAGGTAAGCGAGCTCCCGTTGTTCTTCACCTCGAAGGTCATGTTCTTCCCGATTTCGATGTTCATGTTCCGGTCTATCCTGGCATTCAGCACCATGTCCTCGGAAAGCCTGATCTGCACCTCATTGCCGTTCCTGGCGACGATCTCGCCGCTGATGGTCTGTCCCGGCACCAGGGAACGAATCTGGCGGTTCATCTGCTCCGCCTGGGCCGGGGTAGGCTGAGGGGCATGCGCCGTGTTGTCCGTCCGTACCTCTCCTGAAAACAGCTGCGACAGTTTCATCCCTGCTCTCCTTTCTCAATCCTGCATCCGCCAATGTGTTCAGACGATGTTTTTGATAAAGCTCCTTCTGTGTATGGGCGTGGGGCCGTATTTCCGGATTGCCTCCATATGCTCCGCGCTCCCATAGCCCTTATTTCCGGCAAAACCGTATTCCGGAAAAATCTTATCGTATTCCCGCATCATCCTGTCCCTGGTGACCTTGGCGATGATGCTGGCGGCGCCGATGGAGATGCTCTTCGCGTCCCCTTTGACGATGGGCACCTGGGGAATGGAGACCCTGGGAATGGTCACCGCGTCGTTCAGCAGGATGTCCGGCTTACAGGTCAGCCCGCCGATTGCCTGCCGCATGGCCTCATAGGTGGCCTGCAGGATGTTGATCTTGTCGATCCGCTCCGGCGAAGCATATCCCAGCCCGCAGGAGACGGCCTGCTCCATGATGATGTCATAAAGCTCCTCTCTCTTTTTTTCGGACAATTGCTTGGAATCATTTATATACAAAATGCGGCAACCTTTGGGGA
>CAOOJO010000373.1 GCA_948496895.1 uncultured Acetatifactor sp.
CGGCCATCACCTTCAGCTCCGAGTCGAATAATTTCATGTCAGATCCGCTCCTTTCCATCCCGCTATACTACTGCAATAGTTTCATGCTTCCATACTATCACAATAGTAGGCCGCCGTCAATACTATCGCAGTAGTTTTACAGAATTTCTACGGAATCCCTTTTGCCGGAAGATCACGCCCGCAGCCGCATCCGGCTCAGCACCGCCAGGATCTCGTACTTCCTGGGCATGTCCATCCACCTGGAGCATTCGGTGAAGTACGGGGAATAGGCGGATTCCAGCCCCGCCTCCCGGATTTCCGCAAGCAATCGCTCCACCTCCCGCTCCCTGCAGATCCACCGGGGCGGCACTGCGCCAGGCTGAACTTCCGGCCCTTCTACGGCTCCCCCGGCCTGCCCCTCCGGTGAGAACTTCCGGAAGCGCTCCAGGGGATTCACCTGGTTGATCAGCTTCCGCACCAGAAAGGCGATGGCGTTGAGCTGAGGGATGGTAGCGATGTCGTGGAGCATGCGGATGTCTATCTGCTCCTCCCCCAGGATCAGGAAGCCTAAGTCTGACACCTTCAGCACCTCCGAGGCGGAGCCCTCCGGGCGGGTGCTCAGGCGGGCGGCGTCGATTTCGTCCCGGAAGCTGAAGTCCGCCGGAGCAAGAATCTGTCGGGGTTCCAGCCATGTCACATAGCTATCCTCTGTCCGGCCGATGCCTTCCCCGGTACCGCTGCCTCCAGCCCCTTCTGCCTTTGTACTTCCAGTCTCTTCCGCATCTGCCCGGCAAATCTGTTCCCCGATATAATCCCCTCCGTCTTCTTCTGCATGACTTTCAACAGTCTTCCATGCGTCAGCCGCAAAGGTATACCTGCGCTGCAGCGCCTTCGCCGCCTCCGTCACCTGTCCGATGCAGTAATCCCGCATCATATAGATCCGGTCCGCCGCCTGCAGGTACTCGCTGCTGCCCCCGATCACCAGTATGGTGGACACGCCAAGCCTCCCTGCCAGCTCCCGCACCCGCTCCACGAAGGGCGTGATGGGCTCCTTTTCAATCAAGTCCTTCATGACGGCGTCCTGGATCATGAAATTGGTGGCGGACTTGTCCTCGTCGATCATCAGGAGCTTCACGCCCCATCCCACCGCCTCCATGATGTTGGCCGCCTGGGAGGTGGAGCCGGAGGCATGCTCCGTGGAAAAGTCCGCCGGATCTCCCCCGGGAATCCATTTGATGAAGGGGGACAGGTTCCCATGGCGGATGCTCCTGCCGTCCTCCGCGGAGATCTTCATGGCGGAGGCATCGGTCAGCACCAGCTCCCTGCCGTCCCCCTCCACATGGTCGTAGATCCCTGCGCTCAGAGCGTCCAGCAGCGTGCTCTTCCCGGAATATCCGCCGCCCGTGATGACGGTGACCCCTTTCCGGAAAGCCATGCCCCTGACCCCGGCCACCTCCACCTCATCCTCCGGCGTGGACAGGAAGGGCACCGCCCCCTGCATGGGCGCTCCGCCGCCCTTCTCCCTGGGCAGGATGCTGCCGTTTGCCACAAAGGCGCAGTAATCGCTGTCCCTCAGCCAGGCGCGGATCTCCTGCTGCCTGGCATGGAGCGCCAGGGCCCGCTGCAGCCCGGCATGGTCGAACTCGTTCACGAAGCAGTTCACCGCCTCCGGCAGGTCCCTGGTCAGCATCTGCACCGCCTTCTTGTGCTTGCCTAAGGGGAGCTGCACCTGGAGCATGATGCTGACACAGGTGTAGGCGGGCACGTCCATGGCCCCGTCGATGGGCGCGATCATGCACATGACGGCCGTGGAGGATTTAACGCCATTGTCCCCCAGCCTGTCCAGGATCTCTATGGTGTCCCCTTTCAGGATGCGGTAATATTTCTGGGGCACCACGGTCACCGCCGCCACGTTCCGGGCCAGCACCTCGCTGCCCGGCTCATAGATGAAATAATGGCCGTTTTCCCTGGCGGTGCGCTTTCGGTTGTCGTTCTCCTCATTCAGGGCCCTCACATAGGGCAGGAAGGCGCGGAAGATATAGTCCAGCGCGGCCACTCCTGCCTCCTCCACTTTCAGCAGGTGCATGGGGATATGGATCGTGACCGTGGGCCTGGACAGCTCCAGGCGGTTGCTCTTGGTAATCTCATAGCCGATCTCCCCGTCCCAGTACAGGGCGTGGTTGTGCACGATGGGATCCTTGTCCATGAAGGATTCGCACATCCTGCCCTCATAAATCTCCTCATAGGTCTCGCTGGCGGGCTTCATGTTCAATAGATAATATTTTAATCTCTTCAAATTCTGGTCTCCTTTTATACAGTGTCGTCTTCTTGATCTCGTTCTTCAAATAACCGTTTTCCATCATCCATGCGCTCTTTTCTCTCATACATATCACCTTGCCCTTTCCGCAGTCCCTCGCGCGCGGCGGGAGCCCCATGGCCCCGCACTTAAAAAAGCGCGGCAAGCAGACCTTATCCCCTGCTCGCCGCGCTCGTTTACGCGCACGAAAAAGGCACACCATTATGTGTGCCTGTCGTCAACAGTTGTTCATAAAGGTACTTAAAAAACGGCATCCGAAATGCCCTCTGTTCAGTTGATTCGGTTCACCATCCTTCTGCTTTTCCTCATATCGCGTATCCTCCTTCAACTGAATTTTTCAAGTACGTAACCAGTATAGCACTGCCTGCCGGAAATGGCAAGCAAAAAATGCGGCATTCCGGCATGTTGCATTCCGGCACGTCACTCCAGCACGTCAAAGGCCGTGCCGCAGGCCCAGGGGCTTCCGATGTCGCAACGGCCATGGTGGTGCTGCCGGGAGACCACTTCCCCCTCTCCCTCCACCACGTCCACCTTGATCCGGCTGTCCCCGGCCTGCGTCTGGCTGTCCAGCAGCGCGATCAATGCCTCCACATCAGCGTTCTCCATCTTTCTGTCCTCCATAGCGTCCTCCTCTCTTCCTTTCCTGAAACGACCTTCTGAAATAGCTTCTGAAATAGCCTTTCCACCTTCCATGATACCCTTGCAAAGAATCCCTTCCTATGATAAAATGACACCGTCTACAGCAACGTGGTAGCAAGGGCATCGAGCCCCCGCCATCACATCCAACGAGAAAAACGAGGCATCCAAATGAATGAATTGAAGCTGAGCAACAAGCGAACCGTCCTGGTGGGCCTGGCCTTCCTGTCCATCTGCTCCTTCTGGCAGATGTACGACAGCGTGGTGCCCTTGATCCTGCGGGAGACCTTCGGCATGGACGAGTCCCTGACGGGCATCATCATGGCCGCGGACAATATATTGGCCCTGTTCCTGCTGCCCTTCTTCGGCGGGCTGTCGGACCGGACGAATTCCCGGCTGGGCCGCCGCACGCCGTATATCATCGCAGGCACCGCGGCGGCGGTGATCCTGATGAACCTGCTGCCCGCCCTGGACAACAGCTACTCCCAGCAAGCCGCTCCCTTTAAGCTGGTGACCTTCGTCATCGTGCTGGGGCTGCTGCTGGTGGCCATGGGGACCTACCGCTCCCCCGCGGTGGCCCTGATGCCGGACGTGACGGCAAAGCCCCTGCGCAGCAAGGCCAACGCCATCATCAACCTGATGGGGGCCGTGGGCGGCATCGTCTACCTGGCGGTGGCGGCGGTGCTCTACCCCACCTCCAAG
>CAOOJO010000374.1 GCA_948496895.1 uncultured Acetatifactor sp.
GATGTCCGGCTGGAGAGGCAGGACGTGTACGCGGTGGCCTGTCCCCTGAAGCTCTATGGCAACAATGTGCCCTATGAGGAGACGGAATGGGTGCTCCTGGGGCTGGATACGGAGGAGAACCTCTTCGGGATGGGCCGCCAGCTCTATCTCTGGCTGGTGGTGGCCATCCTCATCGGCCTGCTCTTCGGCGTGCTGGGCATTTATCTTGTGGTCAGGCATCTGACCAGGCCCTTCCAGCATCTGATGCAGTGCATCAGCCGGGGGAGGGAGGGGCTTTCGGAGTTCAGCCCTTCCAACATCCTGGAGATAGATGCCTTATACGATGTGGTGAAGAACCTGTCGGAGCAGCAGCGGGAGGCGGAGAACATCCTCCTGGAGGAAAAGGAGCGCTACCGCGTGGCGCTGGAGTCCTCCAAGGACGTGTTCTTCTCCTATGACGTGCAGAAGCATGAGCTGGACATCGTGAACCATGAGAGCATGAGCGGGCAGTGGGACTGCCGTGAATACAAGAGCGGCTTCGTGAATCCCGACTGCATCCATGAGGCGGACAGGGAGGAGGCCGTTCGGGCCCTGCAGAGCCTGGACGATAGGGTATACACGGAATTCCGATTGAGATGGCCCAGCGATTCGGACTATCGGTGGGTGGCGGTATCCGGCAAGGTGGTCTATGATACGGACGGCGTGCGGCGCAAGCTTGTGGGGAGCATCCGCAACATCCAGGAACAGAAGGAGAGGGAGGCCGAACAGCGCAGGAGAAACGCCATGGACGGCATCACGGGCCTGTATGCCTTCAGCGCGGGCCTGGAACAGATAGAGGCGGACAGAAAGCCGGGCCATGGCAGCGGCATCCTGGCAGACCTTCTGGTGGGACGGCTGAAGGAGGCCAATGAGAAGAACGGCATCGTGTTCGGGGATATGGTGCTGGAGGGGCTGGGCGACCTGATTCGGGGCCGCTGTCAGGCATATACGGCGCGGACAGGGCAGGGCACAGTGGCGCTGCGCCTGGACGGGGACGAGTTCGTCATATGGCTGGAGCGGGCGGACAGGAAGGAGGCTTCGGCGTGGATGGAAGCTTTGCTGGAAAGGGCCGGGGCGGACTTTGACAGGGAGCGGTTCGATGTATCGGTGTGCGCGGGGCTTGTCTGCGCAGAGGAGGAGCATGGGACAGAGACATTGATCCGCATGGCGAAGCTGGCCGGGAGGCAGGCCCTGGCCGGCCCGGGAGGAGGGTATGTCTTCTGGGAGGACATCCCGGAGAAGGAACGGCGGGAGCTCCCGGCCCTGCAGGGGCGGGAGATCGTCAGCCTGGACTACGGGGAGGACGTGGGCCTGGTGTCCATAGCGCTGAACCTGTTCGGCAAGGGAGCGAATTTCCCGGCCCAGATGACCCTGATGCTGCGCAAGATCGGCAGATGCTGTCAGGCTGAGGCGGTGCTGGTGTCCGTGCTGCGGGAGGATTTCTCCGCGAATTACCTGGAATACCAGTGGCGGGCGGACGGGGAGTCCCCGGCGGGGAACGTGCGCAAATACAGGGAAGAGGACAGAGCGGCCTTCCGCGGCTGGCTGGGCCAGGAGGAGGTCAAGTGGTTCTCCGGAGAGGACAGCGGCCGGGAGCTTTTGCAGTGCTTCCTGGGCGTGGCGCCCGGACAGTACGGGGTGGCGCTGCCCATGTACGACAATGGCAGCTATATGGGGAACATCTGCATCCTGGGCCTGGGGCAGGAACAGGCCCTTGACCCCGAGCGGCACCAGAACCTGGCGGAGCTGGGCAGGGTCATCCAGAGCCAGATGAACCAGCAGCAATACGACATCGCCAGCAAGGCGAAGTCGGAATTCCTGTCCCGCATGAGCCATGAGATACGGACGCCCATGAACGGAATCATCGGCATGACGGAGATTGCCCTACAGCAGGGCCAGGGGCAGGAACGGATCATGGACTGCCTGCAGAAGATACAGTCGTCTTCCAATTATCTGCTGGGGCTGATCAACGATATCCTGGACATGTCCAAGATCGAGAGCGGGAAGATGAAGCTGGAGGCGGACGATTTCGATATCTACGACATGCTGGATACTATAAAGGAGCTGATAGCGCCTCAGGTAGCGGCCAAGGAGATTTCCTTCGTGCAGGACATCCGGCTGGCCCATCGATGGCTGTACGCGGATTGTATGCGAATCAGCCAGGTGCTTATCAACCTCCTGGGGAACGCGGTGAAGTTTACGCCGGTGAAGGGAAGGGTGACGCTGGAGGTTCTGGAGAGAGAGGCCGGAGAAGAGGGAATCCTGGTGTCCTTCGCGGTGCGGGACACGGGGATCGGCATCGCGAAGGAAGACAAAGACAGAGTCTTCCGCTCCTTCGAGCAGGCCTCCGGCAGAAACCCCTCCAAGCAGCAGGGCACGGGCCTGGGCCTTTCCATCAGCAGCCGCCTGATTCAGATGATGGGCAGCGCGATTCGCCTGGACAGCGAGCCCGGGGAGGGCAGCACCTTCAGCTTCTCCATCCGGCTGAAGCCGGGGCAGAAAAGGCAGGCGGAGGAGAGGCGGGAAGCGTTGTCCTTCGAGGGCTATCATATCCTGGTGGTGGAGGACAACGAGATCAATGCGGAGATTGCCCAGTGTCTGCTGGAGGAGCGGGGCTTCGCTGTGGACTGCGTCTACGATGGGGCCCAGGCTGTGGAGAGGATCCGCGCCACAAAGCCCGGTACCTATGACGCAATCCTGATGGACATACTGATGCCGGTGATGGACGGCCTGGAGGCCACCCGCGCCATTCGGGCCATGGACCGGGAGGACTGCAGGACCATACCCATCGTGGCCATGTCCGCCAATGCCTTTGACGATGACCTGAAGAAATCCGTGGAATGCGGCATGAACGGCCATCTGTCCAAGCCGGTGGAGGTGGATAAGCTGTACAGGACCCTGGACGGGATTGTTCGGAAGAACGGATAGGCAAGAAAAACTGCATGAGGTGCACATATATGGAATTTAGCAGAGGAAAAATCAGGCAGATCAGACATTTGATGGTATTGGCGGCGCTGTTGATACTGGCGCTGATATATAGCGAGAAGGTGTTCACGGGAATCGCTTTCCTGTTCGGCATCATATCCCCCTTCCTGGCGGGCGGGGCCATGGCTTTCGTGCTGAACATCCCTATGCGGGCTTTTGAGGAAAAGCTGCTGGGCCGCTGGCGGGGAAAGCGCGCCGAGAAGGCCAAGAGGCCGCTGTGCCTGGTACTGGCCATCGTATCCCTTGCGGTGGTGCTGGCGGTGGTGGTGGGCACGGTGGTGCCACAGGTGGTGGCTACGGCCACTGAGGTGGGCAGGAAGATTCCCGCCTTCACGGAGAGGGTGGTGGAGGAGCTGGATCGGCTGGTCAGGGACTATCCGGAGCTGACGAAGCGGATAGACGAACTGGAGCTGACGGAGATCAACTGGGACTCGGTGCTGGGCAGCGTCATCGATTTCCTGAAGAACGGCGCGGGGGACGTGCTGAACTCCACGGTCAGCGTGGCCAGCGGTATCATATCGGGCATCGTGAACATGGTGATCTCCTTCATCTTTGCCCTGTACGTGCTGGCCCAGAAGGAGAGGCTGGCGGATCAGGGGAGGAGGATTCTGTGGGCC
>CAOOJO010000375.1 GCA_948496895.1 uncultured Acetatifactor sp.
CAGATCTGCCCTGCGGCGGCCACCATCAGGGACTGCCCGCTCTCGTCCGCCATGCAGCCCTCCCCTGCCTCCAGGCCCGCGCCGTAGAGATAGCGCAGCAGCCAGTCCATGCGCGCCCTTTTTTCTCCCAGGGTGAAGCCCCTCTTCTGCATCCGCAGGAAAGACACCTGCAGGGACTGCAGCAATTCCCCGTAATCCTCTGTCCAGCCCAGAACCGAGAAGTCCAGCAGCAGCTCCATGTCCTGCTTCTTCCCCTCCAGCATCCCGTAATGCAGCAGGGGCTCGCTCTTCAGCTCCTCCCCGATCCGGAACAGCTCCTCAATCTGCCCGTAGAGCCGGGAAAGGCTGTCTGTCCCGGCGCCTGCGCTCAACGCCCCGCGGACGGCGTCCCTGCGGATCCTGGAAAATTCCCTCTGGATTCTGCGCACAATGCGCACCAGCAGCTCCGGCTCCGCATCGGAGATCAATGTCACCACATCGTTGCGTATCACCGTAGCCAAATAGGCCCGGTGCCCCTGGTTCTCCAGCAGCTCCTCCAGCATATTGCCCAGGACGAACTCCTCCAGGCCGTTGAAGGACTCCCCGCCCCGAAAGGCCAGGAGCCTTACCCGCCGGGGCTCTGCCTCCCCGGCCGAGAGGTCGAAGAGGTCTTCCGGCCTCCCCTCCTCCCTGTCCAGCAGGAGGTTCCTGAACAGCTGCTTCCTGGCCTGAGGCGCCACCTGGTCGAAATAAGCCTCCCTGCGCTTCTGCTCCCGCTTTGCGTCCACGTCCCTCTTCACCTTGCCGATTGCCTCCACGATCCGCTCCTCGTTGCAGGGCTTTAAGATGTAATGCCTGACCCCCTGCTCCATGGCCTTTGAGGTGTAGTCATATTCGCCGTAGCCGGAGAGCACCGCGAATTCTATCTGGGGATAGGCCTTCCGCACCTTCCGGATCAGCTCGATGCCGTCCATGACAGGCATCTTGATGTCCGTGAGGATGATGTCCGGCTGGAGGCTGCAGGTCTTCTCAAAACCCTCCAGGCCGTTCCAGGCCGTGCCCACGATTTCGATGTCATACTGCCCCCAGTCGATGAGCTGCGCCATCCCCTCCCGCTCGAACTCCTCATCGTCCACAATCAGAAGCCTGTACATTCCGTTCCCTTT
Organism: uncultured Acetatifactor sp.; assembly: GCA_948496895.1. Classification (GTDB taxonomy): domain Bacteria; phylum Bacillota; class Clostridia; order Lachnospirales; family Lachnospiraceae; genus Acetatifactor. Next base: position 1,146 of record CAOOJO010000375.1, read on the forward strand.
CCTCCCCATCGTCCAGCATCGTCCGTCATTCGCTGTTTCGTCTGTAAATACTCGTCTTTACGTCTCCTCCACCGGGCGCTTCGGGATGCGTATCCTCACGGTAGTTCCCGTGCCGGGGGCGCTGTCCACGGCGAACTCGCTCTCCTCAAAGAGGAGCCCCAGCCTTTCCCGGATATTGGCAAGCCCTATGCCGTTTCCCTTAGGTCTGACGGTCCCGTCCCGCACCGCCCGCAGGGTCTCCCCGTCCATGCCCGGCCCGGTATCCGACACTTCATAGCAGATGGAATCCTCCGCCTCCCGGACGCTGACCCGGACGGTACACTTCTCCAGAGATTCCTCGATGCCATAGCAGATGGAATTCTCCACCAGAGGCTGCAGGATCATCCTGGGGGTCAGGTAATCCTTCAGGTTCCCGGACTTCTCCACCAGAAATTCCGCCCGGCTTTTGTACCGGTAGGACTGAATCGCCATGTAGCCCTCCACCGACGCCGTCTCCTCCTCCACAGTGGCGTAAGGCTCCTCCGTGAACGCGGAGCGCAGGAGATTGCCGAACTCTATGATCAGCCTTTCCACCTCATCGTTCTTCTTCCACTTCACCATCCAGTTGATGGTGTTCAGGGTATTGTAGATGAAATGGGGATTGATCTGGGCCCGCAGCATCCGATAGCTGGTGTCCTTCAGCAGGATCTGCTTCTCATAATTCTCCCGGATCAGCTCGTTAATCCGTCCCAGCATGGTGTCGAACTCCCGCTTCAGCTGCCCTGTCTCGTCCCTCCTGCCATCCAGCGCAAGATTCCTCCTGGCGCCCTCAAAGTCCCCTGTCTCCACGATCCGCATGGAGCTGGTCAGCTCTTGCAGGGGCCTGGTAATCGTCCTGATCAGCCCCTGCATGCCCATGGCGAACACCGCCGCCAGCACCAGCGATGCTGTGATCAGGAGCATGCGCGCGAACCGGATCTGCCCGTAGATTTCCGTGTAGGGGAACATGTTGGCGTACATCCAGCCGGTGGCCCGGGAATAGAGATAGCACACGAAGTACCTCTCCCTGCCCATCCGGACGATTCTGTAGCCCTTGCCCTCCTGCCAGGCGGGGAGCGCCGCGTCCCGGGCCCCCTCATCCTGATAGATCATCCAGCCGTCATTATACACGGAGAGGCTGGCGTGCTCCGCCTCCAGATTGCGCACGTTCCTGTCTATGATGCCTGCCACATCGCAGCTTAACACCAATGTCCCCAGGTAGGTCAGGCGGGCGTTCTCCTTCTCCAGGATGTTCCTGGCACAGAGGAAATCCCCGTGCCCTGCGTCCGGGTTCCTCGTCACGCACCCTCCTCTGGCGGCCGACAGAGGCTCCCCAAGCTCCTCCTTCACCTCCTCCGGCAGATGCTGCGCCCGGATGCCCATGACCATGTCCGCCTGTTTCCCGTCGTAGTAGGCCGCGCTCTTTACATTGCGGTTTCCGTTGATCTTGAAATTGATCAGCTCCCTGAGGTTCAAGAGCCCCAGGGCATAAGCGGCCTCGGACACCTCAGCCCCTTCCAGCCCCACGAGCTGCTCCTGGATGTCGTCGTCCATGGCGATCTCCGCGCTCAGGGCCTCGATCTCCTCCAGGGAGCGGTTCACCTCCTGGGTAAAATAGTCCAGCTCCTGCAGGGACTTTTCATAAAGCTTCTCGTCATAGACGGAAAGACATATCTGTAATACTATCTGGGAGGCGATGCAGAAGATTGCCAGGAACAGGATAAAGGCAAGCGTCACCTTCCCCGCCAGCGTACAGTCATAATATCTCTGCCGTATCTTTTCCCACATATCCGCCCGCTCCCCTGCCACTGCCCTTTGCCAGGCAGCTTGGATTCTATCATAGCACAGTTTCTCACGAAATACCATATCACCGAAAAGGCTGCCATGAATCAGCAGCCTTTGTCGGATTTGTTTCCACTTCGCTTTACTCTATTTCCATGCTGTCGATCGCGCTCTGGAAGACGCTCAGATACTCGTCCACATTCATGCCGTCGAACACGGCCACAAACGCATCCCAGCTCTCGTCCGCCACGCCGCCGATGAGGGTGCCGATCATCCGGTTGATGGACGATTCAATGGTCTTGCCCGCCGTGTTCTGCACGCACACCACGGCGGCGATCATGGAGTAAAAGCCGGACTGCCCCCGGGCCCAGGCCAGCACGCCGCATACAAACACGGCGATGACCGTCTTGACAATGCGCATTCCGATGTGGCGGCGGTGTTCAGGGGGTACGGCAGGTTTCTGGTGTTCCATGGCGCGCCTCCTTTTGAGTTTAGGATTTAAGATAGGACTATCATACCATACGGAAGGCGGCGGGCGCAACCGTTTTCCCCCGGCGGGGGAGCGGGCAAAATTTTGCACAGTTTTTTTGCAAAGCATATTGACAAGAAAACTTGGCGGTGCTATGATAAGGACACCAAGTAAACTTGGCAACACGAACTTGGAGGGCTCCAAC
>CAOOJO010000376.1 GCA_948496895.1 uncultured Acetatifactor sp.
GGGGGCTGCCTGTGACGAAGCGGCACCTCACCCCGTTTGCGGCGTCCGCCGGATAGGGGCTCCAGGCATAGCCGCCGTCGTACTCCACATGATAGTCGCAGGCATCCCCTGTGGCCTTCACGAACTCAAAGGAACGGTTCTCCAGCATCTCCGCGTACAGCCCGCCGTCCGCGGCGTAATTGATGTCCTCGAAGAACAGCCCTATCATGCCCTCCTGTATCCTTGCCTTTTTCTCTGATCTGATTGTTATCTCCATGCTTGCTGTCATTCCTTTCCTGTGTTTTTTGGCTGCACATAGGCTGCGTGCTCCGCAGATGGCAGAGGGCCAGTCTGCAGACAAAACCGGATTTCCCTACTGGGCATATATTTCTAAAAATGACGTAATCTTCCCATGCGTGTATTCGCCCTCGATCAATCCAAACTCCGGGTCATAATATTTATTATCATAAAGCAGCGTCCAATGTGTATATCCCGCATTCGTGTGGACTGTCAGAATGGAGTACTTGTAGGGAACAGGATTTTTCTTGGAAATCCTCTTGTTCCTTTCTGCGTGTCGGATGCCATAAAAATCAAGTATCTCTATCAGTTGACCGATACTGGTAGCTCCGTCTGTCTTCATATCTTTGATCACTTCTTCAACGCTTTTTCCCGTAATCATAGCAATGCACGACTGTCCGCACGCTGAAAAATTAGGCTGCATGACCAATTCCATATATCTTACTCCCCATCCTTTTTTATCCGCATCTTCTGCAAGCACTGATTTGCATGTCCGCCTCTAAGTTGCTATTCATGACACCCTTCTTATACCTTACCTATCTCTTTTCAAACAGATATACCCCTCCCGAAATCGCACTGGAATAATTGCTGTCTGTATAGTGGCCAAAGAGCAGTACCACATTAACATAAATCTTCCGTTTCTTCAAGCCTTTTGGGAGATTTTTCAAGAGCCACTTCGATAGCTGCAGAAAACGGATTCCGTTCTGGCTTATTCACATCCAGAACAGAACCCGTTCCTTTCTATCAAGGCCTCAACGCTTGATATCATAATTCATATTCATCAGATTCCGGATAGCCGCCGCGTCGTCCGTGATGTTGGCATCCCCACGGATGGTATGCTTCAAAGCGCTGCTGGCCACCGCGAAGTTCACCATGTCCATGGGCCTGTAGCGGTTCATCATGGCATAGATCAGGCCGCTGGCGAAGGCGTCCCCTCCGCCCACCCGGTCCAGGATGTTAAAGGTGAAGAGCTTGCTCTCAAAGGTATGCCCCTCATACCACATGTAAGCCTTCAGGCTGTTCTCGCTGCCGCTGTGGGCGTAGCGCACATGGCGGGCGATGCATTTCAGGTTGGGGTATCTGTCTACGAACGCCCGGAATATCTCGTCCTGCTGCTCATAGCTTGGCTGCAGCGGCACGCCGTCCTTCCAGTCCCCTTTGCTGTGGTCATTCTCGTCCCGCCACAGATGGTAGGGCTCGATTCCGAACAGCACGTCCACATAGGGCAGGCATTCCGTGCAGAAATCCCTGGCCTCCTCCCAGCTCCACAAGCTGCTTCGGAAGTTCCCGTCAAAGCTGGTGGTGATGCCCTTTTCCCTGGCCGTCCGCAGGCACCGCAGGATCATCTCCCGGCAGTTCGCCCCCAGGGCCGGGGTGATGCCGCTTAAGTGGAGCCAGGTGAAGCCCTCCAGCAGGGCATCGAAATCATAGGAGCTGAAATCATATTCTGCGATGGCGCTGTTCTTGCGGTCGTAGGTCACCTTGCTGGCTCGGATGCCGTACCCTGTCTCCAGGTAATAGGTCCCCAGTCTGTGGGTGGGGGTCTGCTCCGGCGTGCTCAAGATCACCGGCGTGCAGTGCACGTCATTGCTGCGCAGCATCCTGACGGCGCTCTTCCCCAGGCTGTTGTTGGGCACGACGGTAAAAAAGGTGCTGTCTATCCCTAAGTTGGCCAGGGCCAGGGCGATGTTCGCCTCGCTGCCGCCGTAGCTGGCCTCGAAGCTGGAGGCCATCCGAATCTTCTCATAGTTCGGCGGCGTCAGCCGGAGCATAATCTCTCCGATGGTGATGAATCTCTGGGAATTGTCACCCTCTTTTAGCAACGGATTTCCGTGTTCCATATATTCCCCCTCATTTCCTGTATGTAATTTCGTTTTCTATACTCACTGGCGATGAAATTTGTCGGCATGCCCCTGGCATGCTTCGCTCGTGCGTCGGGCCACGAATGAAGAAGGACCCTCATCATTCATGGCAAGATTCATCGATTGTTATCATAAGGTTCGCACAAGGGGCAGTCCTCCTGCCCCTTGCGCAGTCCTTATGCAATGACTATGCCGCCGGACTGTCCCGCTGATTTTATCCTGCCTGCATGTCCGCCTTCCCGGGACTTCCAGGGCCATTGCAAATGACATCCGCCGTCAATATTCCAGATAAGCCCCCTTCATAGGACTCGCGGCATGCTCGCTGTACAGGCGCAGGACGCCCGACTTGTACTTAGGCTCCCTGGGCTTCCAGTTCCTGCGGCGCTCCTCCAGCACAGCCGCCACTTCCTCCATGGTCTTATGCTCCCCTGCGATGCCGACGATGTTCAGCTTCCGCTCCTCCACGTCTATCTCGATCAGATCCCCCTCTTCCACCAGAGCGATGGGCCCGCCGTCCACGGCCTCCGGGCTGCAGTGCCCGATCACCGGCCCTGTGGACGCGCCGGAGAACCGTCCGTCCGTGATCAGGGCGATGCTCCTGCCCAGCTCCTTGTCGCTGCTGATGGCCTCGGAGGTGTAGAACATCTCCGGCATGCCGCTGCCCTTTGGCCCTTCATAGCGGATGAACACCGCGTCGCCCTTCTGCACCTGGTGCCTTAGCACCGCCTCCAGGCATTCCTCCTCGCTGTCAAAGGGCCTGGCCCGCAGCACTGCCTGAAACATCTCCTTCGGACAGGCCGTGTGCTTGATGACCGCTCCCTCAGGAGCCAGGTTCCCGCGAAGTATCGCGATGCTCCCATCCGTGCCGATGGCCTTGTCATAAGGGCGGATGATGTCCTCCTTGGTCAGGGACACCTGGTAGCGCCGGTTGAACTCCTCCAGCCACTTTCCGCACCTCTCATAGAAGCCGTTCCGCTTCAGCTCCTCCAGGTTCTCCCCCAGCGTCTTCCCTGTCACCGTCATCACGTCCAGGTGCAGATGCTCCTTAATCTCCTCCATGATGGCTGGGACGCCTCCCGCGTAGTAGAAGCATTCCGCAGGCCATCTCCCCGCGGGGCGGATGTCCAGGAGATACCTGGCGTTCCTGTGGAGCCTGTCAAAGGTGTCCCCCGTGATTTCGATGCCGAACTCATGGGCGATGGCCGGGATGTGGAGCAGGGTGTTGGTGCTGCCCGAGATGGCAGCGTGCACCAGAATCGCGTTCTCAAAGCTCTCCATGGTGACGATGTCGCTGGGGCGCATATCAGGCTGGGTGGCCAGCTTCACGGCCTGTGCCCCCGCCTGTCTCGCGAATGCCAAGAGATCCGGGCTGGTGGCGGGCATCAGGGCGCTCCCCGGCAGGGCCAGGCCCAGGGCCTCCGCCATGATCTGCATGGTAGACGCCGTGCCGATGAAGGAGCAG
>CAOOJO010000377.1 GCA_948496895.1 uncultured Acetatifactor sp.
TCCTCTCCTTTGTCTACCAGACCCGGATGACGCCCCAGGGCATCTATACGGTGTGGATGATTCTCATCAGCTCCTGGGGGTGCGACACCTGCGCCTACGCGGTGGGGAAGCTGATCGGCAGGAAGAAGATATTCCCGGCGCTAAGCCCCAAAAAGTCTCTGGAGGGCTGCATCGGCGGCGTGCTGGGAGCGGCGCTGATCGGATGGCTGTACGGGTACTTCTTCGTGGAGCGGGCCTTCCCGGATAAGCGCGTCTCCTGGGCCATCGCGGTGATCTGCGGCGCGGGGGCGGTGATGAGCATGGTGGGGGACCTGGCGGCCTCCGCAATCAAGCGAAACCATGACATCAAGGACTACGGCAAGCTGATACCCGGGCATGGGGGCATCATGGACAGGTTCGACAGCATGATCGTGACCGCGCCCATGACCTACTTCCTGACGCTCCTGCTGCTGGGCTGAGCCTGCGCGGGCAGCTTGGGCCGGAATCCACGGAGGGGCAGGAGCGGTACGCCCTGGCCTGGGTCTCCGGGCGGCATAGCGGTCCGAGAACAGTATAAACGCATAGAAGGACGAAGGACAACGATATAGCGATACGGATTTTGGAAAGGCATATGAGGATGAAAAAGATAGCAATATTGGGTTCCACCGGCTCCATCGGCACCCAGACGCTGGAGATTGTTCGGGCGAACCCGGATCTGCAGGTGGTGGCGCTGGCGGCGGGCAGCAGCGTGGAGAAGCTGGAGGCCCAGATCAGGGAGTTTCGTCCGCGGATGGCGTGCATGTGGTCCGGGGAAGCGGCGGCGGATCTCCGGGCCAGGGTGGCGGATCTGGATGTAAAGGTCCTGGCGGGCATGGAGGGGCTGCTGGAAATCGCGGCTTTTCCCGAAAGCCAGGTATTGGTCACGGCCATTGTGGGGATGATTGGTATCAGGCCCACCATCGCCGCCATAGAGGCCGGAAAGGACATCGCGCTGGCCAACAAGGAGACATTGGTCTGCGCCGGGCATATCATCATGCCCCTGGCCGAGCGGTGCGGCGTGGCCATCCTGCCTGTGGACAGCGAGCACAGCGCCATCTTCCAGTCCCTGAACGGAGAGGTGGCGGACAGGAGCGGGCGGCGGGCAGGACTGTACGAGAAGGCCGGCATCGAGAAGATTCTGCTGACGGCCTCCGGAGGCCCTTTCCGGGGAAGGAGCAAAAAGCAGCTCCAGAATATCCGGGCGGAGGATGCCCTGAAGCACCCCAACTGGTCCATGGGCCACAAGGTCACCATCGACTCCTCCACTTTGGTGAACAAGGGGCTGGAGGTCATGGAGGCCAGGTGGTTGTTCGGCGTGGGGCTGGACCGGATCCAGGTGGTGATCCATCCCCAGAGCATCATCCACTCGGCGGTGCAGTACGTGGACGGCGCCATCATCGCCCAGATGGGCGTGCCGGACATGAAGCTTCCCATCCAGTACGCTCTCTTCTATCCTGAGAGGCGGCCCATGGCCGGCAGGCGGGTGGACCTTTTCGAGCTGGGGCAGCTCACCTTTGAGAGGCCGGATACGGACACCTTCCCGGGGCTGGCGCTGGCCTACCGGGCAGCGGAGGCAGGAGGCAGCATGCCCACCGTGTACAATGCGGCCAATGAGGAGGCGGTGGAGCTGTTCCTCAGGGAAAAGCTGCCCTATCTGGGGATAGCGGAGCTGATAGGCGAGGCCATGGAGCGGCACAGGGTAATCGAAGACCCCACTGTCTCCCAAATCCTGGAGACGGAGCAGGAGACCCGCGAATATGCCGCCCGCTGGAAGCGGCTCTGAGGAGGCATATAGCCGTAACTTTTAAAATGTAATATCGTATATGGGAGGATTGACAGACCAGATGATGACTTTGATATGGTTCATTGTGATATTCGGGGTGGTGGTGATAGCCCATGAATTCGGACACTTCCTGCTGGCCAAGGCCAACGGCATCCATGTGGTGGAGTTCGCGGTAGGCATGGGGCCTACGCTTGCCTCCTTTCAGAAGAAGGGGACGAAATATTCCCTGAAGCTCTTCCCCATCGGCGGCGCCTGCATGTTCGAGGGGGAGGACGGGCTGATGACCAGGGAGGGGGAGGAGAGCGAGGGGTCTTTCCTGAACGCCAGCGTCTGGGGCAGGATCTCCACGGTGGCGGCAGGGCCGATCTTCAATTTCATCCTTGCCTTCGTCATCGCCTTTGTCATGGTGAACATGAAGGATATCATTGCCATACGCGACCCTGTCGCCACCCAGGTGGCGGAGGGAGGCGGCGCGGAGGCGGCGGGCCTTCAGGACGGCGACCGCATCGTCTCCATCAACGGGGAGAAGCTCTATCTCTATCAGGAGATTTCCCTCTATATGCAGGCTTCCTATACCGGTGGGGATGTGGAGGTGGTCTATGAGCGGGACGGCGAGAGGCATACGGCCATGGTGACGCCCCAGTACGATGAAGCGTCAGGAATCTATCTGCTGGGCGTGATGAATGCCGATTTCCGGGAGCTGAAGGGCATAGAGCCGCTCAAATACGCCTGGTATGAGATGCGCTATTCCGTGAAGGCCACCTACAAGAGCCTTGGGATGATATTCCGGGGCCGGGTCAGCCGCCAGGACGTGGCGGGGCCTGTGGGCATCGCGGTGAACGTGGTGGGCAAGACCTACGACACCGCCAAGGAGTACGGCTGGCAGAGCGTGCTCCTGAGCATGCTGAACATCATGCTGATGCTGTCCGTGAACCTGGGGATACTGAACCTCCTGCCCATACCCGCGCTGGACGGCGGGCGGCTGGTGTTCCTGCTGGTGGAGGTCATCCGGGGCAAGCCCGTGCCGCCGGAGAAGGAGGGCATGGTCCATTTCGTGGGGCTGATGTTCTTCATGGTGCTGATGGTGGTCATCTTCTTTAACGATTTGTCGAATATTTTTATGCACTGATATGGAGTTCTGAACTTCACGGATTCTTCCGGGAAGGAAAAGCGGCACAGGCCCGGAAAGGGTACCGGCATCCTGGGATGCGGGCCTTTTCCGGCCAGGCCGAAATCTTTTATGACATGTATGGCATGGATCTCTGACCCATTATCGGGTATTTTTTCTATTGAGCGAACTGAGCGAAGCAATCAAATCGAGGGAATCACACAGATCAGGCGGATTGCTGTCAGGCAGGAGAATGCGGGCTGGCGGAAAGGGGGCTTGCAGGATGGACTATGAAAGACTACAGCGCAGTGGCAGAGAGCGGTATCTGGACAGGGCGGTGCTGGCCGGGCGGGGGTACATTCGCCACGGGCTGCTGGGACAGGGGACGTTTTCGGACGTCTACTGCATAGAGGACGCGGCGGACGGCAGAAGATATGCCTGCAAGGTCAGCTGGAGGGCGGAGATGCTGGAGCGGGAGGCCAGGGTGCTGGAGGAGGTGCGGCATCCTCTGTATCCGGAATTCGCCGGGTTCTGGAGAGCGGATGGGCTGGGGATACTGCTGCGGGAGTATGTGCCCGGGCGCAGCCTGGAGGAGCTGCTGGGCAGGCGGCGTTTCTCGGCGGCGCAGACGATCCGGGCAGGGCTGGAGCTGGCGGCGGGGCTTAGGTACCTCCATGGGCTGAGGGAA
>CAOOJO010000378.1 GCA_948496895.1 uncultured Acetatifactor sp.
GGAACAGCACCAGCCCCAGATATGTATAGGCGAAGCCCACCGTGATCCTCTTCACCTGCCTGCGGGGGTAGCGGCGGGTCAGCCTCTGGAACAGGGCGAACACGATGGCCACCGGAACCAGGGATATCAGCACCTCCTTCATATAAGGGGGCATATCGAACAGGAATTCCTTCACCACGTCCCGGGTAGTGCGCACGTTCGCCACGGCAGTGCCGCTGTACGCCGTCTCCCCTGGGCTGAAGAACATCCCCAGAATCAATACCGCCAGGATAGGGCCTACGCTGGACAGGGCCACCAGACCGAAGCTGTCGCTGGAGGCGTTCTTGTCGCCGCGGACGGAGGCAAGGCCCACGCCCATGGCCATGATGAAGGGGACCGTCATGGGGCCCGTGGTCACGCCGCCGGAGTCGAAGGCCACCGCCAGGAAGTCCCTGGACACCAGGAAGCTCACCCCGATCAGTACGGCATAAAGTATGATAAGTATCGTGGAAAGGTCGATCTGGAACAGGATGCGCAGGATCGCCACCGCCAGGAAGATGCCCACTCCCACAGCCACCGTGAGGATCAGGGTCAGGTTAGGAATGCCCGGCACCTGCTCCGCCAGCACCTGGAGGTCCGGCTCGGAGATGGTGATAATCGCCCCCATGGAAAATCCGATGAGGAAGATCAGGGGAATCCTGCGGGCCTTGGATATTTGGACGCCGATGCCTTCCCCCAGGGGCGTCATGGACATCTCCGCGCCCAGCTGGAAAAATCCCATCCCGATCACCAGCAGGATCGCCCCCACCAGGAACATCACCATGGTCCCCAGATCCACCGGAACCAGCAGGATGCTCAATAACAGCACGATGCCCGTGATGGGCAGCACCGCCGACACCGATTCCAGTATCTTTTCTTTCAGCTTTTGATTCACATAACCACCTCTTTTTCCTGTCTTTTCTTTTCTATTATATTACGTTATTGTCTTCCCTTGTTCTCCGTGGCGATGATGTTGCTGCCGAATACGTCCCGCAGCAGCACCTCCCCGATGGCCACCGGGAGCTTTGCCGTATGGGCGTTGATCCGGGCCATGCAGTCCATGACCTTGGATTTCGGGATGGGCCTGTCAGTCTTCACGGACAGGATGTCCCCGTTGTCGCAGCGCATGGTGCTGGTCACCGTCCTCTGGGGACGGGTCACCTCCGCCTGGGCGTAGGCCGCGCCGCGCTTGCAGGTATTGCCGCTTATGGACTTGATTTCCTCCCCCTCCAGCTCCACGGTGAGGGAGCAGCCCATGGGGCATATGATGCATGTCATCTCTCGCTTTGTCATCGCATGTGCTCCTTTTGTCTCCTGATTCCTTCCGGCAGGCAGCGGCGTTTGGGGCCATCCGGCATCATGCCAGCTCCTCCAGCTCCAGCCGCAGGCCGGTCACGCCCTCCAGCAGGGCCGCCTTCAGGGGGATGCTCTCCATCTCCCCGGGGGCCGCTTTGGGCTTGCGGACGGAATGGATGGTCTTTCCGTCGGATACGATATCGATCCTCACGTTCCGGTATCTGTCCGCCACCCGGAAGAACAGCGTGGTATCCTTGCGCCTGGTTATCCTCTGCGGAACGGTATATCGTATCTTTCCATCCGTCGTGATGGAGATATCTGTCTGCGCAGGAATATCCGCCGCCCCAGGAGCGCCGCCTCCCTCCCCTGTCTCCTTCCGGATGGATCGGATGAATTCCGCGGCGCTCTCTCCGGCGATGGCGGCTTCCTCGGACACGAAGTCCACCAGGTCGTGGACATGGAGCACATTGCCGCAGGCGAAGATGCCCGGCACGGAGGTCTGCCTGTCCTGATCCACCACGGCACCGCCTGTGACAGCGTCCATCTCGACTCCCGCCTGGAGGGACAGCTCGTTCTCCGGTATCAGGCCTACGGACAGCAGCAATGTGTCGCAGGGAATGTACTCTTTTGTCTCCGCAATAGGGCGGCGGTTCTCGTCCACTTTGGCGATGGTAACGCCCTCCAGCCTTTTGTCCCCGTGAATCTCCACCACCGTATGGCTCAGCTTTAAGGGGATGTCAAAGTCGTTCAGGCACTGCTCTATGTTCCTGGCAAGTCCGCCGGAATAGGGCATCAGCTCGCAGACGGCCTTTACCTTCGCGCCCTCTAAGGTCATGCGCCTGGCCATGATCAGGCCGATGTCCCCGGAGCCTAAGATGACGACACTCCTGCCGGGGAGATAGCCTTTGCGGTTCACCAGCTTCTGGGCCATGCCCGCGCTGTAGATTCCCGCCGGACGGGTGCCCGGGATGTTCAGTGCCCCTCTGGGCCGCTCCCTGCAGCCCATAGCCAGGATGATGGCCCTGGCCTCTATGGTGAAGATGCCCTCCTCCTCGTTGGTGGCCGTGATCAGGCGCTCCGGGGTAACAGACAGCACCATAGTATTCAGTTTCACGGGAATGCCCAGCTCCCGCACCTGGGCTTCATATCTCCAGGCGTACTCCGGGCCTGTCAGCTCCTCCCCGAAACGGTGCAGGCCGAAGCCGTTGTGGATGCACTGCTGCAGGATGCCGCCCAGCTGCCCGTCCCGCTCCAGTATCAATATATCCCTGATGCCGCTCTCATAGGCGGCCACTGCCGCGCTCATCCCGGCGGGGCCGCCTCCGATGATAACCAGATCCGTCATTTCGCTTTCGTCTCCTTTGCCGCTGGTTTTGCCGTTTTCGCCATACTACATTTTTGTCTTGCAGATGTTGATTTCAGAGCCTTTACCGGACTTGGTAATCTCCTCATAGGGAATCCCCAGCTCCCGGGACAGGATTTCCATGAGGTATGGCATGCAGAAGCCGCCCTGGCACCTTCCCATCTGGGCCCTGGTGCGGCGCTTGATGCCGTCCAGGTCACGGGCAGGCGGGTTCTGGTGGATGGCAGCCACGATTTCCCCCTCCGTCACGGTCTCGCAGCGGCAGACTACGCGCCCGTAGGCCTTGTCCCGGCGAATCATCTCGTTCTTCTCCTCCGGGGAGGCGCCCCGGAAGGCGTATACGGGCTTTCGGATGGGCCGGTAGTCCGCTTTGGGGTTCAGGACAAGCCCCTGGGCCACCAGCATCTCCGCCACATACTCCGCGATGGCGGGGGCGGCGGTGAGCCCCGGGGACTCGATTCCCGCCACGTTGACGAAGCCGGGGCGGGGGGAGTCGATGATGAAGTCCCCTGTGTTCCCCGCGGCGCGCAGTCCCGTGAAGGAGGTGATGACCTTGCGCAGGGGCAGATCCTTTACGTTCTCCCTGGCTCTGGCTATGATCTGATCCAGGCCCTCCTGGGTGGTGGCTCTGTCCTCCTTGTCCTCTCCGTCCACGGAGGTGGGGCCCAGGAGCAGGTTTCCGTCCACCGTGGGGGTGATCAGGATGCCCTTGCCCTTTTTGGAGGGGGTGCGGAAAATGGTGTGGGACACCAGGCCGCCGCACTCCCTGTCCAGCAGCAGGTATTCGCCCCGGCGGGGATGAATCCGGATAGAATCGTCCCCGGCCAGCCTGGCTATCTCGTCCGCGTAGATTCCGGCGGCGTTCACCACGTACCGGGCGCTGACGCAGCGGGGCACGGACGGCTCC
>CAOOJO010000379.1 GCA_948496895.1 uncultured Acetatifactor sp.
CGCCGCCGCCTGGGATGGCCTGGGCTGGGGCCTCCTGCTCCTGCTGTGCGCCGCGCAGCTCCTCCAGCTTCCGAAGCCCCTGCTGCCGCTCCTCCACAAGGCCCTCCACAGCCCTTTGGCTCTGCTCCCGTTCCTCCTCCTTCCTGGCCTTCAGCCCGGCGTAGTATTGCCGCAGCCTCCCGCCCAGGTCCATCCGCTCCGGCTCCAGGTTCTCCTTTTTCTCCCTGAGGAACTCCAGGCGCTGCCTTTCCTTGTCCAGCTCCCGCCTGTTTTCCTCCACATTCCCCTGCTGCTTCCCGCAGGCCAGCACATGGAGCATATGGAGGATTTCCTCCCGCCTCCGCTCCAGGCCCTCTTCCTCCATCCGCAGCATCTCCAGATTGCTCTGGGCATACCGCTCCCTCCGGGCAATTTCATGAAATTCCCCGGACAGCTTCTCGTACTCCAGCCGCTTAAGCTCCTGGGCCAGTCTGTCCAGACGCTCTTTGACCGCCTCGGCCTTCTCCTCTTCCCTCTGCTCCAATGTGTGGAGCCTGCGGATGAAATCCCCTATCCTGGCCCTCTGGGCGGAGAGCTGCCCGGACGCGTCCCGGTAGCCAAGGGCCTCCTCCCGCACACGCTCCGCCTCCCGGCCAAAGGCCCGTATGGTATCACGGCGCTCAATCTTGGAGCGGTTGTCCCGGTACTGGCCGGTGTACTTCTCCATGATGCCCTGGAATTCCTTCATCCGGTTCCTGTCCTGGTTCAGCTTGTTCTCCACAGCCTCCAGGAACCATTTCTCCACCAGGCCCTTCTCGTCCCTGCAGTCGGCGAACAGATCCGACAGGCCGGATTCCTTCAGATTGACCTTTTTGATGATGGTCTCCCATTCCTTATAGTAGATCTGGTACTCCGCCAGCTTATTGAAATACTGCCTGGACTGGGCCGTATTACTCATGTCATAATAGAAAAAAGGGACGCTGCGCTCCCGCTTGTAGGTCTCAAAGAGCTGCTTACAGGCGGCGAAGCCTTTCAGGGTCACCTCTTTCTTCGTCTTCTCCACCACCGGGAGATGGTAGATGTCCTGCTGGCAGCGCGCCTTGTATTCCGATATGAAATTCACGATTTCCAAATCATCCTGGGAATGCCCCTCTCCCATGCGCTCATCCGAAATCTCCTGGCTCTTCCGCACCATCATGCCGGTGAGCACATAGCCGGCTTCCTGGTCCAGCTTCCACTCCACCAGGATGAAAGTGGGCTTGTTGGTGGTGAAATAGCTGGCGAAGGGGCGGTCCTTGGCGTTCTGGTAGCGCCTGTGCACAAATGGGGCCATCATCATCTGCACCAACACGGACTTTCCGCCGCCGTTTCGTAGGGACAGCAAGGTGCTCTCGCCGTGAAGCTGGAATGTCTCGTCGCTGATGCGGATGGCATTGTTGTTGTAGTTCAGGTTGATCAGGCGAACCGCGTTGATCTTGCTCATGTCCCGCTCCCTCCTTCCAAGATTCTGCGCACCCGCTGGAAATGGTTCTGGTTCAGCAGGTTCCAGTCCATGAACTGATCCAGCTTCTTGGTGGTCTTGATCATCTCGTCCTCCTCCACATACTCTATCAGGCCCTGCTTCTGGAGGAAGTTCAGGATGTTGTAGAGGAAGCCCTCCTTGGTGGTCTTGGCCCGGGAGCCGCGCTCGTCGGAGCGCAGGGCCTCGTAGGCCTCGATCATGTTGGAGAAGGCCAGGCCCAGGCGCTCCTCGCCGGAATGCCCTGCTCCCCCGGAAGCACCCTCCTCCCCGTCCTCCTCCGTCCGCTCCGCGCCCTCCCGCAGACGGGTGGAGATGCAGTTCTGCAGCTCTCCCACGCGCATGTAGTCACGGGTCTTGCTGGTGGCCCCCTGTCCGTCATAGAATTCCACCAGCAAGGTCAGGATGACGAACTGGGAGAGGTAGTAGTCCTTGTCCGTTCCGCCGGATTTGCACAGCAATTGCTTTAGCTGGGCCTTGGAGAAGCCCAGGAAAGTGTTGTCCTCCCTGGGAATCAGATAGACTACGTCCCCGTAGCGCTCGATGTCGCACTCGGCGGCGTCCCCCTGGGACTTCACCAGGTTCTGGATCCGCTCGTTCTCCGCATAGCTGCGGAACAGCCGCTCCTGGGCCTCCTCGCTCATTTCGTGGTGCTCCAGGAGATAGTAGAAAATCTCCTGTCCTGTGCGGATGTCTTCTATTTCATATGCCATGGTACTCTCCTTTTCACATTTGCCATTGGTGCCAGGCCGGAAGAAGCTTCACATCGTCACCCGCAGCAGCACATTGGAGCAGCAGATGTTTTTCCGCATTCCCCCTTCGTAGGGCACGTTTTCAAAGGAAATCACCTTTCCGTCCTCTATCCGGTAGACCGTGATCCTCCTGACAGGCAGGCCGTGGGCGTCAATCAGGTTCAGCAGCGTCTCGTTGAGCTGGAAGCCGCCGGAAGACTCGCCGATGAAATTCCGCCGCTCCTCCCGCAGGACTTCGATGTCGATCTCCCTGCCCCGCAGCAGCTCCACCATGACCTCCTTGAAGATCTGCACGCTGGGCAGCAGCGCGGAAAAGCTTTCCTTGCCTGCCTCCCCGTCCATGCTCTGGCGGATCTCCTCCAGGGACACCTCCCCCGCCTTCGTCTCCAGGGCCCTGCGCAGCAGGAACAGGACGCAGCCCTCATACTGGGCCAGTTTCTGCTGTCTGCGCCGTTCTTCCTCCTCCATCCAGCTTTCGTCTCCGAATTCCAGTATGGCCTGGGCCTCGTCCTCGGCCTTCTTCCGGATGGGCCGCTGCAGCTCTGTGGATTTCTTCAGATTATATATCTTCTCCGGCTCGCTGCCGAAGAGGGGCCGCAGGAAGATTTCCAGGCGCTCCAGGCCCTGGGGATGCTCCAGGATTTTCTCATACAGGTCGCTGCGCAGGGAGAACCGCCGAATGAAGGACATCTGGGACAACTGCTCCAGCTCCCTTGTGTACAGGGCCTTCAGGTCGAAATGGCTGCTCAGGATCTTCTGGTGCTCATCGATGGTGCGGTTTAAGTAGCCCTCGATGATTCCCAGGTTCCTCAGCTTCTCCTCCTCCTTCTCGTCCAGCCGCCGGACGTTCAGGTTCATCTCCTCCAGCTCTTTGGCCCTGGCTTTCACAAGCTCCCTATAGCCCAGGAACTTCTGCTTGGTGTCGCTGATGGTGTCCAGGTTGGCCTCTAATACAGATTCGTAGTCAGCCACGGAGTAGCTCAGGGCATTCCTGCGGATCCGGCTCATGGCTTCCTCGATCTTCTGAAGCTGGACGCGCAGAAGGTTGAACACATTCTTAATATCGTCCACTGCCCTGTCGTAGCTCTGTTTCTCCAGATGAAGCTTGAAGATCATCTCGTGTATGGTCAGCTTCATATTACTTTCGATCTCCAGGGTGGAAAGCAGCAGATTGTATCCGTCCTCCGTCAGATAATAAGAAGTCCTGCGCACCTCCGAATCCACATAGATAATCCGGTTGGCCACATAGCTTACGTTCATGGTCCGGTATGCCCTCTCTTCAAAGTCGTACCCGTCAAAATACATGGGCCTGCCCTCATTGGACAGAACC
>CAOOJO010000380.1 GCA_948496895.1 uncultured Acetatifactor sp.
TGTACTCCGACGTGGTCATGGAGGTGGGCAAGAAGTACTTCGAGCAGCTCATCGATGCCATGAAGGAGAAGAAGGGCGTGAAGCAGGACGTGGAGCTCACCGCTGACGACTTAAAGGAGCTGGCGGGACAGTTCAAGGCCGAGTACAAGGCCAAAATCGGCAGCGCTTTCCCGGACGATCCCAAGGAGCAGCTCATGGGCGCCATCAAGGCCGTGTTCCGTTCCTGGGACAACCCCCGCGCCAATGTATACCGCCGGGACAACGATATCCCTTATTCCTGGGGCACTGCCGTGAACGTGCAGTCCATGGCCTTCGGTAACATGGGCGATGACTGCGGCACAGGCGTTGCGTTCACCCGCGACCCTGCCACCGGAGAGAAGGGCCTGTTCGGCGAGTTCCTGACCAACGCACAGGGCGAGGACGTGGTGGCAGGCGTCCGCACCCCGATGAAGATTACCGAGATGGCGGACAAGTTCCCCGAGGCTTTCGAGCAGTTCAAGGATGTCTGCAAGACCCTGGAGAACCATTACAGGGATATGCAGGACATGGAGTTCACCGTGGAGCACGGCAAGCTGTACATGCTCCAGACCAGGAACGGCAAGAGGACGGCCCAGGCTGCCCTGAAGATCGCCTGCGACCTGGTGGACGAGGGAATGCGCTCCGAGCAGGAGGCGGTGGCCATGATCGATCCCCGCAACCTGGACACCCTGCTCCATCCCCAGTTCGACACGGCTGCCCTGAAGGCCGCCACGCCTGCCGGCAGAGGCCTTGGCGCATCCCCCGGCGCTGCCTGCGGCAAGATCGTATTCACGGCTGAGGACGCCGAAAGCTGGCATGCAAGAGGCGAGAAGGTGGTCCTGGTGCGCCTGGAGACCTCTCCCGAGGACATCACCGGCATGAAGGCTGCCCAGGGCATCCTGACTGTCCGCGGCGGCATGACATCCCATGCGGCAGTGGTGGCCCGCGGCATGGGAACCTGCTGCGTATCTGGCTGCGGCGACATCGCCATGGACGAGGAGAACAAGCGGTTCACGCTGGCAGGTAAGGAGTACCACGAAGGGGACTACCTCTCCATCGACGGCACCACAGGAAACATCTATGACGGCCAGATTCCCACCGTGGACGCTACGATCGCGGGCGAGTTCGGCAGGGTCATGGCCTGGGCCGACAAGTACAGGAAGCTGAAGGTGCGCACCAATGCCGACACGCCCGCCGACGCGAAGAAGGCCAGAGAGCTGGGCGCGGAAGGCATCGGCCTGTGCCGTACAGAGCATATGTTCTTTGACGAGGACAGGATTGCCGCTTTCCGCGAGATGATCTGCTCCGATACCGCAGAGGAGAGGGAGGCTGCCCTGGAGAAGATTCTTCCTTACCAGCAGGGCGACTTCGAGAAGCTGTATGAGGCCCTGGAGGGATATCCGGTCACCATCCGTTTCCTTGATCCCCCTCTGCACGAGTTCGTGCCCACCGAGGAAGCCGACATCGAGAAGCTGGCCAATTCCCAGGGCAAGACCGTGGAGGAAATCAAGAACATCATCGCCAGCCTGCATGAGTTCAATCCCATGATGGGCCACAGAGGATGCCGTCTGGCCGTGACCTATCCTGAAATCGCCAGGATGCAGACCAAGGCTGTCATCCGCGCAGCCATCAATGTGCAGAAGGATCATCCCGGCTGGAAGGTGAAGCCCGAGATCATGATTCCTCTGATCTGCGATGTGAAGGAACTGAAATATGTGAAGAAGATCGTGGTGGAGACCGCCGACGCGGAGATTAAGGCTTCCGGAATCGAGCTGTACTATGAAGTGGGCACCATGATCGAGATTCCCAGAGCTGCCCTTACGGCGGACGAGATTGCGGCAGAGGCTGACTTCTTCTGCTTCGGTACCAACGATCTGACCCAGATGACCTTTGGCTTCTCCCGTGACGATGCGGGCAAGTTCCTGACTGCGTACTATGATTCCAAGATTCTGGAGAACGATCCGTTCGCGAAGCTGGATCAGAACGGCGTAGGCAAGCTGATGGATATGACCATCAAGCTGGGCAAGCCGGTGAATCCGAAGATGCATGTGGGTATCTGCGGTGAGCATGGCGGAGATCCTTCTTCTGTGGAGTTCTGCCATAAGATTGGGCTGGATTATGTTTCCTGCTCGCCTTTCAGGGTGCCTATTGCCAGATTGGCGGCGGCGCAGGCGGCTATCTTGAACTAATGACGATAGAATTCTGTTGTCACAGGGCACTGCAATTTATTCTGAACAGGGCAAAAAGCATCAGCCCTGTCCCATAGAAAAAAACGACCTACTGCCGGCTCTTCGGAGCTGGCGGGGGTCGTTTTTTGTTCTCCGAACTATTCAGACTCCCCAAAAAATAATGCAAAAGAGTGTATTTTCATTACTAGAAAGTGGATATTGGTTTACAGATGTCTACGGAATATGATATGATAAAGGCACTTTAGGAGTGCCTTCCGGGATATGTGAGAATGGACTTCAAGATGAATGCAGTGGAGGATTGTCATGTTTACAGAGAAACTAATGGGAGAACTGGAGGCTTCTTTTCAGGAGCGGCTCAGGCGCATGGGAGGAAACGGGGAATGCGGCGAAAAGGCGGCACAGCTGGAGCGCATGGCGAGGGAGGATTCGGACGAGGCTGAGGCTATGAAATGCCTGTATGCCTCCATGCCCTTGAGCGATGCGGTGGATTATCCGGTGGAGCTTTTCCGGGCATATGCACGGCATGGGGCCTTTCTCTGGGAAAAAGGGCCCTTTGCGGGCCGCGTCCCGGAGAGACTGTTCGCCGGGTATGTGCTGCACCATCGGGTGAACAATGAAAATTTAACGGAACATCGTGAATTTTTCTATGGCGAGCTGAAGGACAGGATTGCCGGGATGGATATGCGCCAGGCTGTGCGGGAGGCCAATTACTGGTGCGCCTCCCAGGTCACCTATCGGTCAACGGACGAGCGCACGGCCAGCCCTATGAGTGTATACAACTGCGCCTATGGACGCTGTGGGGAGGAGTCCACCTTTACCGTGTCAGTGCTGCGCAGCCTTGGGATTCCGGCCAGGCAGGTGTACGCGCCTCTGTGGTCCCACTGCGATGACAATCATGCCTGGGTGGAGGCATGGTGCGACGGGGAGTGGGTCTTCTTCGGCGCATGCGAGCCTGAGGAGGTTCTGGACCGGGGGTGGTTCTCCGGCGCGTCCTCCAGAGCCATGCTGGTGCACTCCCGCTGGCTCCTGCCGGTAGAGGAAAGCGAGGAGGGGAAAGCGGCCCCTCAGGTACTGCCCGGCAATGACATGTGCCATGCCCTGAACCAGCTTGAGCGGTATGCCCTGACCACGGATCAGGAGGTGGCCGTATATGACAAAGCGGGGAAAACGCAGCCGGACGCGCTGGTGCGCTTCGAAGTCATGAACATGGCCTGTTACGGGGAAATCGCCTCTGTCCGGACCGATGGGGACGGAAAGTGCAGGCTGCGCACCGGACTGGGCAGCCTCCATGTCACCGCATCGAAGGACGGCGCATACGGAGAGGCCCTGGTGGACACAAGAGAAGGAAAATGCTGCGACATTATTTTGGATG
>CAOOJO010000381.1 GCA_948496895.1 uncultured Acetatifactor sp.
ATTCATCTCCTGCCTGAAGGGAAAGGGCTTCCAGGGGATGCTGGTCACCGACCATGACTCCTACAAAGGATATCGTAGCTGGAAGAGACAGCATGAGAACGGGGATGAAGATGGATTTGTAGTCCTGAAAGGGGTGGAGTATGACACCATTGACGCAGGCCATATCCTGGTGATCATGCCGGAGGGCGTGAAGCTCAAAATCCTGGAGCTGCGGGGCCTGCCGGTCCAGTTCCTGATAGACATCGTCCATAAGAACGGCGGAATCCTGGGTCCGGCCCACCCCTGCGGCGAGAGGTATCTGAGCATCACCAATACCAGGAAGCACCGTAACCGCCTGGCCGTGATGGACAGATTCGACTTCCTGGAGGGCTTCAATGCCTGTGAGAACCCCGAGAGCAACGCCACGGCCATGGAGATTGCCGCCAGGTACGAGCTGCCCGTCTTCGGCGGCAGCGACGCCCACAAGGAGGACTGCGTGGGCCTGGCCTACACCGAGTTCCAGGAGCCGGTCACCTGCGAGTCCGAGCTTATCCGCCTGGTGCGGGAGAGAGGGCGGCAGGCCTGTACCTGTGGGGGGCGGTACTATATGGGCACCACCAAGGAGAGGATAGGCAGGATGAACGATGTGCTGGTGCAGTCCTTCTGGTTCTACAACCACCTGGCCAGCCTGATCCGGGCCAGGAAGCGCAGGCGGGAGCTGGGCAAGCTCTACATCCGGGTCAAATGAGGAAAAATGACGCTTTTATTACAAAAAAGTTGCAAAATTAAACTTTCTTCTTCTGTAATTCATAAAATCTTAAGGTGCATTTTCCCGATAGTGTGATATACTCAATATGTGGCTCTGTACAGCCTACATATTGAGTTGTTTTTGCGCACAGGCCCGGACAGGGGGAATGAGCTGCCCGGCCCTGTGACGATTTCTGAAAAAAGGAGCATAGAAAAATGAAGCATACGAAAAAGCGTACAATCTGTCGGCGCGTGTTGACGCTGGCGCTGACGGCGGCCATGGCATTCTCCCTGGCGGCCTGCGGGAATTCCTCAGGGGGGGAGACGGAGAAGAAGGAATGGGTCTGGGTGCCGGAGTTCGTCACCATAGAAGACGAGAATGTCTCCTACTATGATATGCAGCTGGTGGGGGATGCCCTCTACTACCAGTCCTACGACTGGGATGAGGACACGCAAGAATCCACCCAGAGCGTCTGCAAATATTCCCTGGCGGACAAAAGCACCACGAAGACACCGCTGCATTACTCCGAGGAGGGGAACTGGAACCTGAACCGCACCGCCTTTGGCCCGGACGGCAGCATGTACGGCATCGCCAACGTCTACAATGAGGACTACTCAGAGTCCGAGACCTTTCTGTGCAAGTTCGACGACCAGGGCAATCAGATTTACGTCGAGGACATGACGGATCTGGTGGCCGACAGCTACGTGGACTCCATAGCCATCGACGGAGAGGGCCGTATCTATGTGTCGGGAGATTCCAATATCTGGCTGTTCGACGCGGATGGGAACAAGCGGGGGTCGGTGTCGGTGGGAGACGGCAACTGGATCCGCTCCATGGGCAGCGGCAAGGACGGCAAGATGTACATCTGCTATTACAACAATGGCAACTCTGTCCTGTCCGATATCGACTTTGACGGCAAGAAGACAGGCGGCACCTATGAGAACTTCCCCAGCGGGAACAGCGACAGGTTAAAGCCTGGCATCGACAAGGACTTCCTGGTACAGGACGGCAGCAAGGTGTACGAGTATGATGTGAAGTCCCAGAAGGCGGAGGAGCTGTTCACCTGGCTGGACAGCGATATCAACGGCAATTACGTGCAGAGCTTCGGACTGCTGGAGGACGGCCGCATCCTGGCTGTCACCTCAGACTGGGAGACCAATGAGAACAGCATCGCGCTGCTGACCAAGACCAAGGCCAGCGAGGTGCCCCAGAAGGAGACGATTGTCGTCGGCAGCCTCTACGGCGGCTCCGACATCCAGTCCGCGGCGGTGAAGTTCAATAAGTCCAATGACAAATACCGCATCAGCATCCGGGGCTATCTGGATTTCAACAGCTGGAACGGAGAGGACTACGAAGCCTACATGGCGGACGGCATCAACCGGATGAACAATGACATCACCTCCAGCAACTGCCCGGACATCCTGGACTTAAGCGGCCTGAACATCAAGCAGCTGGCGGCCAAGGGCGTCTTCGAGGATCTGGGCGCCTATCTGGACAAGAGCGAGAAGGTGAGCCGTGAGGACTTCCTGCAGAACGTCCTGGAGGCCTATACCCTGAACGGGACGCTGATCAGCATCCCCTACAGCTTCCAGATGCAGACCGTAGTGGGCAAGGGCTCTGAGGTGGGCAAGGAGATGGGATGGACCATCGATGATCTGATCGCCTATGCGGATGCCCATCCGGACACCCAGCTTTTCGACAATGTGTCCAAGGAGCAGATCATGCTGTACCTGATGGTGTACAATGCGGATTCCTTTATCGACTGGTCCACCGGCGAGTGCAATTTTGACACGGATGAGTTCAAGAGTATCCTGAATTTCGTGAACCGGTTCCCGGATCAGGACGAAATCAAGTGGGATGAGGACGACCTGTCCACGCCCAACAAGATTCAGAAGGGCCAGGTGCTTCTCTACGAAGAGAATATCTACGATTTTGACGAGATACAGATGTGCAATGAAATCTTCCAGGGGGACGCCTCCTATATCGGCTATCCCACCACGGACGGCAGCGCGGGCTGCATGCTGGCCGCAAACCAGGCCTATGCCATCACCTCCAAGTCCAAGCAGAAGGATGGCGCTTGGGAGTTCATCGAGGAATTCCTGACAAGGGAGGATGACTCGAACGGCCGCTTCAATTCCTTCGGCTTCCCTACCCTGAAGAGCAAGTTAAGCGCCATGGCGGAGGAGGCTGTGAAAGTCCAATACTATACCGATGAGAATGGGGAGCCTGTCCTGGATGACAACGGAGAGCCCATCGTCATGGGCGGCGGCAGCAGCGTCTCCTATCAGGACGGCTGGACATATGAGTACCGCATGCCCACCCAGGAGGAGGTGGATCTGGTCATGTCCCTGATGGAGATCGCCAAGCCCGTGACCTATTCCCAGGGGGACGAGGTCCTCAACATCATCAATGAGGAGGCCGCGCCCTTCTACAAAGGACAGAAGAGCGTGGACGAGGTGGCTTCGGTCATCCAGAGCCGCATCAAGATATACGTGGGCGAGAACAAATAAACGTCTGCGGGAACAGGCGGATGGGAATTTTGATTGGTATGCGCGCCGAAGCGCGCCAGGGGTATAAGAGTGAAGAGTTTCAAAAAAAGCGGAAAGTCCTCCGGGCTTTCCGCGAAAGAACATTCAAATAAGTCCACCAAGAGGATGCGCAAGATCAAGATCAGCTCGGGGGCGTACATTGCCCCCAGCTTCCTGGGCGTGCTGGCCTTTTTCATCCTCCCCTTTCTGGTGGTCATTTATTATTCGCTGGTAGACAATCCCATCAGCGGAAATTTTGTGTTTCTGGACAATTTCAGGAACATCATC
>CAOOJO010000382.1 GCA_948496895.1 uncultured Acetatifactor sp.
CAGGAAACCGCGGGAGGAAGGCGAGGCGCAGGGCCTGAATTTAGCGGTGAGCTTCTTTTCGGGTGTTCTGGCGGCATTGTGCTGCTATGTGGATATTTTGGGAATCCTGTTGCTGCTTCCGGCGTTTGGCGGCATCTTCCGCTGCAGAAGGGATGAGGCCGCCGCAAGGCGCAAGGCCGTGGCGGCTCTGCTGTGCGGGGCAGGGACGGTACTGGGCTTTGGCACCTGCATCCTTCTGGACGCGGTTACCAGCGGGAAAGCGGTGGAAAGGGTGGCGACAGCATGGTTTTCCATGTACCAACAGTCGGGATTCCGGCTACCGACAGAGGTGGGCGTTTCCGATTCCCTGGCGGAGGGCTGTGTGCTGTTTGGAGTCATGGCGTTTGGCATTTTCAGCTTCTGGTTCGATAAGGGGAAAGAGCGGATGTCCGTGGCCATGCTGGCCGCCTGCGGCATCGTGGCATTGTGCTGTTTCGGGGTCTTTACGGAGGAACTGCCGGGATTCTTCTTCCTGTATGTGGCCCTCGCCCTGCTGGCGGGGATAGGATTCGGACAATGCTTTTACGCGGAGCCCGCGGCCCGGGAGAAGGAAGCGACTGGAGAGGAGGAGAAGCCGGACTGGGAGATCCTGATGGAAAGCAGGGAAGATGCGGCGTCAGAAAAGAATGTGGTATCAGAAAAGGATGCGGCGGAAGCGGAGGGGCAGGTGCGGTTTCTGGAGAACCCGCTGCCTTTGCCGAAAAAGCATGTAAAGAGGGTAATGGACTATTCATTATCCAGCGTGTCCCAGGAGGATGACTTTGATTATCCGGTGGCTGAGGACGATGATTTCGATATCTGACAGGCAGCGCTCAGTACATAGCGCATGAAAAGAAGGGGAGTGACGAAGGTCATTCCCCTTTTTTGATTGCCGTGAACGCAGAATCTTAATTTTGGGCTACGGAATATTAAAATAGAAATATTGCCGAAAAACACGCGCAAAATTATAATAAGATTATGATCTTTCGCAATACTTCGCACTGGCCGGTGGGGAACGAGAGAAATGAAAGATAGGATAAAACTATTACGGAGGTATGTTTATTGAAAAATGACGAAATATAAGAAAGCGAAAAAGTACTGGCCGCTGTTCACGCTCCTGCTGCCGGCGCTGATTTACACCATCATATTCTGCTATGGGCCGATGTATGGAATCATCATAGCGTTTAAGGATTTCAAGCCCAAGCTTGGGTACTGGGGCAGCGCCTGGGTGGGGCTGGAGCATTTCAGGCGGTTCCTGTCATATCCCGATTTTTGGAAGATGATCGGAAACACTCTGTCCATCTCCCTGTATTCCCTGGCCACGTTCCCCTGCGCCATTATTCTGGCGCTGCTGCTGAACGAGGTGAGGAGCCTCCGCTTCAAAAAGACCGTACAGATGGTCACCTATGCGCCGTATTTCCTTTCCACGGTGGTGATGTGCGGACTGATCACGATGATGGTGGGCAGGGAGGGGCTGCTGGGGCGCCTGTACGAGCTGTTTACAGGGCAGAGCGAGAACTTATTGACGATACCGCGATATTTCAGCAGCATTTATGTCTGGTCGGGAGTCTGGCAGTCCACGGGATGGGGAACCATCATTTACATAGCAGCGCTGTCCGGCGTGCCCGGAGAGCTGGTGGAGGCCGCGAAGATTGACGGGGCAGGTCGGCTGAGGATAATCAGGCATATCAATATCCCCTGTATCATGCCTACGATTGTGATCACCTTCATCATGAACACCGGGAGCATCCTTTCCGTGGGATTTGAGAAGATTTTCCTGCTGCAGAACGATCTGAACATGCAGGCCTCCAATGTCCTGTCCACGTACACTTACCAGGTAGGACTCATAGGAGGGCAGTTCAGCTATTCCACCGCAATCGGGCTGTTCAATACGGTGGTGAACGTCGTCATGCTCCTGTTCGCCAACACCATATGCAAGAAGGTTTCCGGAACGGGAATCTGGTAGGAGGCTGCATGAAAACAAAGAAAAAGATGAGTCTATTTGATGGAGTCAACACATTGATCATGCTGGCCGTGCTGTTCCTCGCCGCCTATCCGCTGTATTACACGGTGATAGCGTCCCTGTCGGATTCCAACGCCGTGGCCAGCGGAGCGGTGGTATGGGCTCCGGTCAATGTCACGCTGGACGCGTACAAACAGGTGTTCGCATACAGGCCCATCTGGACCGGCTATGTGAATTCGCTGTACTATACCGTGCTGGGGACCCTGTTCAATCTCTTATTGACGATTCCGGCGGCATACGCGCTGAGCAAGAAGTACCTGCCGTTCAGGAACGGCATCATGACAGTGTTCTTCATCACGATGTATTTCGGCGGCGGGCTGGTACCCACCTATCTGCTGGTGAAGGGCATGGGGCTTCTGAACACCAGGACAGTAATGGTCATCATGGGCGGGCTGAGCGTCTATAACCTGATTGTCTCCCGAGTGTATTTCAGCACCAGCATATCGGACACGCTGTATGAGGCCGCGGACATCGACGGGGCAGGGGAGTACAGGAAGTTCTTCTCCATAGCGCTCCCGCTGGCGAAGCCTATCATAGCCGTCATGGTCCTGTACTACGCGGTGGGACACTGGAACGGGTATTTCGACGCCCTGATCTACATTTCCGACAAGGCCCTGGAACCGCTGCAGCTGGCGCTGCGGAAGGTATTGATCCTGAACCAGAACGCTCTGAATGAGGAAGTGCTGAAAAGCAGCAAGCTGAACGCGGAGGCCCTGATGGAAAGCGTGAAGCGCGCCAGGGCGGCCTACACAATGAAATATGCCATGGTATTTATTGGAAGCTTCCCCCTGTTGGTCACGTATCCTTTCGTGCAGAAATATTTCGTGAAGGGCGTCATGATAGGGGCAGTAATAGAGTAGAAGAATGAGAAAGGACAACAATATGAAGAAAATCATCAGAACACTGATTGCGACAGGAATGTCTGCATGCCTGCTGGCAGGCTGCGGCGGAACAGGCGATACGCCCGAATCCGGACAGGAATCCTCCAGGGAGACCGCTCCGGCCTCTTCCCAGGAGGAAGGGGCGGAGTCCGGGGAGGACACGTCTCAGGAAGCCTCATCCGGGACGGCGGGGCAGTATCCTGACTACCTGAACCTGGATTCCTACCGGCCCATCGTAAAAGAGGGGGAGGACATCACGCTGCGGCTGGCGGTCAAGAGGGACGTGATCGGCAACAGCGACATCGAGGAGAGCTGGTTCGTCCAGTTTATAGAGCAGGAGCTGAACATCAATCTGGAGATCGAGGAGCTCACAGAGGAGAACGTGGAGGAGCGCAAGAATCTGATGCTGGCATCGGACGACCTGCCGGACATGATGCTGAGCATCGGAATCACCAATTCCGAAATCGTGCAGTACGGCGTGGAGGGCGGCATGTTCCTGCCCATGAGCGATTATTTCAGCGAGGAGCTGACGCCCTATATCCTCCAGACGCTGAATGAGTACGAGGAGGCGAAGACAGCATATACCGCAATCGATGGCAAGATGTATACCCTGCCTGTCAT
>CAOOJO010000383.1 GCA_948496895.1 uncultured Acetatifactor sp.
CAGTCGGGTGGAAACGGCCAGGGGAACAGTGACGGCAGAACATATCGTGTTCGCCGCCCACTACCCTTTCATCAATGTGCCGGGATACTATTTTGCCAGGATGCACCAGGAGCGCAGCTATGTGGTGGCCCTGGAGGGCGCGGCGAGGCCGGAGGGGATGTATCTGGGAATTGACCGGGACGGTCTATCCTTCCGGGCCTGCGGGGATTTCCTGCTGCTTGGAGGCGGAGGCCACCGGACAGGGGTGGAGCCGAAGCACAAGGCGGTCACAGGATGCAGATACGAGATGCTGCGCAGCAGGGCCCGGGAGCTTTACCCCGGATGCCGGGAAGCGTTCCGCTGGTCGGCCCAGGACTGCATGACCCTGGACGGGCTGCCTTACATCGGGAGGTTTTCCAGGCGCAAGCCAAACTGGTACGTGGCCACGGGCTTCGGGAAATGGGGCATGACCTCCGCCATGGTCAGCGCCCGTATCCTGACGGCCCTGATCAGCGGACAGAATCTCCCGGAAGCGGATATCTTCTCGCCCCAGCGGCGCTTCACGGCACAGGCGGCCCGGGAGCTGGCAGTGCATGGCGCATATACGGTGAAGGGCCTGGCGAAGCATCTCCTGCCCTCGGGGAATGGGAGGGTGATTCCAAACTGCCCCCACATGGGCTGCAGATTGGAATGGAACCCGGAGGAGGAAAGCTATGACTGTCCCTGCCACGGATCCCGCTTTGACCGGGACGGTCAACTGATTGACGGCCCGGCACAGACTGACTGCCGGAGACGGAGGTGAAGCCTGCCAGGTATTTTGAGGTATTTTGATTATCCCATCGGACATTCCGCCCTTGACATATCACGGAAACCGCTGTATACTATAGCACGGTGAAGGGCAAAGGCGTTCTGCGGTCAGCAGGGCGCTTTTTCTTTTTCTGGAGAGAATATGGGAGGAGGTACGGACATGGAACAGATGGATTTTGTAAAGCACGCGGATAAAATCAATGAATTGCTGGCGCGCTATGGAGTAAAATTTGGAATCTACAAAAATAATGTCTTCAACGAGCAGCTATTTCCCTTTGACCCCATACCAAGGGTGATAGAATGCGGGGAATTTGCCCGTCTGGAGCGGGGGCTGAAGCAAAGGGTCCTTGCTTTGAACTGTTTTTTGAAGGATATTTACAGCAGGAAACAGATTGTGAAGGATGGGGTCATACCGGAGGATTTCATTTTCGCGTCTAGCGGGTATCTGGCGGAATGCGAGGGAGCCGCGCCCGCGAAGGGAATCTACTCCCACATTTCCGGCATAGACCTGGTGAAGGGAAAGGACGGCGTGTGGTACATACTGGAGGATAATCTGAGAGTCCCCTCCGGGGCATCCTATCCCATGATCGCCAGGGACCTGTGCAGGCGCAGCGCCCCGGACATCTTCCAGAAAGCCAACCTGGAAGACAACCGGAACTATGCGGCGCTGCTGAGGAGGGTCATGGACTATGTCAATACGGGAGGACATACTGTGATCCTGACCCCCGGGAGGTATAATGCGGCTTATTTCGAGCATTCCTACCTGGCGGAGCAGACAGGCGCGCACTTGGTGACAGGCCCTGAGCTGATCGCCGAAAACGACAGGCTGTACTATATCTCCTCCAACGGGACAAAGGAAAGGGTAGGCGCGGTGTATCGCAGGATATCCGACGAATACCTGGATCCAATGACGTTCAATCCGGAATCTCTAATCGGTATCCCGCACATCTTCGAGGTGTTCCGGAAGGGGAATGTGGCATTGCTGAACGCCCCGGGAAATGGCGTTGCCGACGACAAGGGAATCTATTATTTCGTCCCCAGGATGATCCGCTACTATCTGGACGAGGAGCCTGTCCTGAGCAACGCGCCCACCTATCTGCCCTTTTACAGGGAGGATATGCAATATGTACTGGAGCATTTTGACCGCCTGGTGCTGAAGGACGTGGCGGAGGCCGGGGGCTACGGCGTGGTATTCGGCGATTCCATGACCAAAGAGCAGAAGGAGGACTTTATCGGGCTGCTGAAAAGGGAACCCAGGCGGTTCATTGCCCAGGAGGTAATCGATTTCCAGGATCTGGACATCGTGGATCAGGGTAAAATCGTGCCGAGAAAGGCAGACCTGCGGGCGTTTGTCCTGATGGCGGACGAACCGCTGGTCTGGAAGAGCGGTCTGACAAGATTTTCCAGAAATACGGATTCGTTTATCGTGAACTCATCACAGGGAGGAGGTTTTAAGGACACATGGGTATTATCTCAGTAGAACAGGCGGACCATTTATACTGGCTGGGCAGATATACGGAACGCGTGTACACCACGCTGCGTTTCTATTCCAAAAGCTATGATGCCATGATTGACGAAAAAATCGATAGCTACCAGAAATTCTGCGCATCCATAGATATTCCCAATATCTATGCCTCCCGGGAGGATTTCCTCCGGCGCTACCCCTTCGACGCCGCCAATCCGGATTCCATTATCAGCAACCTGAACCGGGCCTATGACAATGCCATCGTGCTCCGGGAAAGCATCGGCTCGGAGGCGCTCTCTTATATCCAGCTGGCCATCTATGATATGAACAAGGCCGCGGTGAGCAAGGCGCCTCTGGTGGAGCTGCAGTATCTCACGGATCGCATCCTGGCATTCTGGGGCATTGCGGACGACCAGATCGACTCGGAGCAGATACGGAATATCATCAAGGCAGGGAAACGGATAGAGCGGATCGACCTGTACGCCCGGCTGGGGGTCACCCCCAGGGAATTGCTCCGGGAAGTCCACCGCATGGTTCCCAGAGTGGAAAGAAGCGGACTGGTCTATGACAGAGCAAGGCTGGAACAGGTAAAGGCCCTTGCGGAAAGCTCCAATCCGGATTACTATGGAATTGTGTCCAATGTGGAGGCTATTTTTTAGGGCAAGACCAGGAGTGAGTTTATGCTGCACTTTTCATACAGAATGGAAATCAGATACGAAAACCCTGTGGGCAGATGCTATTTCACCATCAAATGCATCCCCAGGGAGGACGCAAGACAGCGCCTGCTGGACATCAGGCTTTCCATATCCCCGGAAACCGCCTTCTGCTCCGGGACGGACGCTTTCGGCAACCGGCAGATTTACGGCTGCGAGACAATCCCTCACGACAGGTTCGTCTTCCAGGCGGAAGGGGACGTGGAAATCCTCCGGACGGATTACGAGGAGGCGGCGGCCTGGGAAAATGTGGGTATCTTCCGGGTTCCCCACGGAAAATGCGTGCCGGGGCCCGGGCTCTCGTCCTGGTACCGCTCCCTGGAGCCTGCGGCTCCCGGAGAGCCCCGCGGCTGCAGCGGCCGGGATGATTACGGCATCTGCATGGCTCTGATGCACCGGCTGCACCAGTCCTTCCCTTATACTCCGGGAAAGACCAGCGTCAGCACCACGGCGGAGGAGGCCTGGGGCCTGGGCGGAGGCGTCTGCCAGGATTATGCCCATATCTACATCACATTGCTGCGGATGGCGGGAATCCCCGCCCGGTATGTCTGCGGCCTGA
>CAOOJO010000384.1:0-1132 GCA_948496895.1 uncultured Acetatifactor sp.
GACGGGACTTTACCACGCATATCCAGGGCACCCACGGCATGGCCTACATCGAGATGACCCGCAGGATGATGGCGCAGTTCGGCGTGGAGGCCCTGCGGCAGGACGAGAGGACTTTTCTCACCAGGGCCGGACAGCATTACAGGGCCCTGGACTACCAGATAGAGCCGGATGCCTCCGCGGCCTGCTATTTCTACGCCATGAGCCCGCTGCTGGGCATTCCCATGCAGGTGGATAATGTGCACTTCGATTCCCTGCAGGGGGATGTGGAATTCCTCCGGATACTGGAGCGGATGGGATGCCGGGCGGCGGATGCTCCAGAGGGCATCGTGCTGGCGCCTCCGGCGGAGGGGATTTTCCACGGTATCACCGTGGACATGTCGGCATGCTCCGACCAGGCCATCACTTTGGCCGCCATCGCACCTTTCGCGGATGCCCCTACCACGATCACAGGCATCGGGCACATCCGCCTCCAGGAGAGCGACCGCATCGCGGGCATCGCCGCGCAGCTGTCCGGGATGGGAATCCGCTGTGAAGAGCGGGCAGACAGCATCACCGTCTACCCGGGCTCTCCAAAGCCCTCCACCGTGGAGACCTATGAAGACCACCGCATGGCCATGGGCTTCGCCCTCGTGGGGCTGCGCAGCCCTGGCATCGCCATCTCCAATCCCCGGTGCTGCCGCAAGACCTTCGAGGATTACTTTACAGTGCTGGATTATGTGGCGGATTGCCTTGCATCGCCCTGAACCGAACAGTTCACGTCACAAAGCGGCTGTAGATGCCATCGGGTATCTGCAGCCGCTTATGTATATATCGTTGCCGGCAAAGGCCGGGTTATCGCTTTTGTATAGATGAAATCCAGGTTCCTATGCTATCTGGAGATGTTCTTTTACTCTCCGCATTTCTGACTCAAGCACATTCACGCGGATAGAAAGCATTTCCTTCTCTGTCTCGATTTTCATTGCTTCATGCAGATTTCTCGACAGGTCAAGATGCCCCTCTGCCACACGTTGGATGTTGACACGGATTTCGTTTTCGATGGTCACTTTCATATCTCTGACATCAGACTCCACCTGATTTAACTTGGCTTCCATCCGATCCATTCGGGATTCCATTCGATCAATCTTGGCTTCCA
>CAOOJO010000384.1:1232-3513 GCA_948496895.1 uncultured Acetatifactor sp.
TCTGATCCATTCGGGATTCCATTCGATCAATCTTGGCTTCCATCTGATCCATTCGGGATTCCATTCGATCAATCTTGGCTTCCATCTGATCCATTCGAGCTTCCATCTGATCCATCTTCGATAGGATTAGGTCTAATTTTTCGCTATCTGTCATAGGCACACTCCTCCTTTCCTACGTTCAGTATAGCACAGGCCAGTCGCGGAGTCCAGCAAAATTCGCCTATATTTTCCATTTTGCATTTTTTCTTTCCCGCCCGACAGCCTTATGGCTGACGCACAACAGCGATGCCGTATGCAGGCAACTCCAGATTCCCATCCAATGCCTCGCCTGACAGGATGTCCGTTCCCTTCACGCCGGAAACCAGAGCCGCTTCGGCATTCCAGTTCAGGTAGAACTCGTACACGCCCTCCTCGCCGCTCCTGACATGGCACTCCACGCCCTGGGACAGCTTCCTTACCGGGATGCCCGCATCGGTGAGCATGCGCTCGAATAGCGGACGCATGGCGGCAGCGCTGGTTCTGGCGGCCACATACCAGGCTTTGCCCTTTCCGTGGCTCTTGCAGGTCAGGGCGGCGCTGCCCTGGTAGAAGTCATCCGTGTAGGCGCCCAGCACCTTAGCATCCTGCACCCGCAGAATTTCCGCGTATTCGAACACTTCCCAGTCCCTGCCGCTCTCCGCCTGCCCTTCCGCGGATACCGTTTCTCCGCATAATCCCTCGTCCGTCGGGGCGATGCCGTTCCTGTCCGTGGGATACAGGGAATCGATTTCCTCGCTGACGATGCCGAACAGCTCCTTCAACCCGTCCCCCGGGAAGCCTCCCAGGTGGCAGAGCTGCTCGCTGTCCACATAGCCGCACAGATAGGTGGCAAGGAGCTGCCCGCCCCGCTCCACGAAGGCCTTCAAATTGGCCGCCGTGCCGGGCTGCAGCATGAACAGCATGGGAGCCACCACCACGTCGTAGCGGCTCAGGTCCTCGTCGGAGCCCACCACGTCCATGTCCACCCCCAGCCGGAAGAATTCCTTCCAGATGCCGATACAGGTCTCCTCGTATTTCTTCGTCTCCCGGCCCAGGCCCTGCATGCTCTCGATGGCCCAGCGATTGTCCCAGTCGAAGAGCATGGCGGCTTTCGTCTTCACCAGCGTCCCGGCCACGGGGGCTATTTTCTTCAAAAGCTCTCCTACCTCTGCCACCTCTTTGAAGACTCTGGTGTCGTCCGTCCCCATGTGGTCCACCACCGCGCCGTGGAACTGCTCGGCGGAGCCCCTGCCCTTGCGCCACTGGAAATACTGCACGGAATCGGAGCCGCAGGCCACCGCCTGGAGACAGGCCAGCCTGTGGATGCCCGGCCGCTTCACCTTGTTCACGTTCTGCCAGTTCACCAGACCGGGGGCGCTCTCCATCATCATGAACGGTACGTCGCGTTTCAGGGAACGCATCAGCGCATGCTGGAAGGCCGTCTCAAAGGCGGTGTCCTCCAGGGTCTCCCAGTCGTTGTGGAAGGTAGGATAATTGTCCCAGGACACCACGTCCATGTCCGGGGCCATCTTCCGGTAGTCCAGCCCGTCGAACATGCGCATCAGGTTGGCCGTCACGGGAATTCCCGGGGTGACGCTGTGCAGCACCGCCGCCTCCGCCTTCATGAAGTCGTTGGTGTTCCAGGTGGTGAAGCGCTTCCACTCCAGGCTCAGGCCCATGACGCTGTTCTCGCCATGGGCAAAGGGCGGCTCTATCTGGTCGAAATCATTGTAGCGATGGCTCCAGAACGCCGTCCACCAGGCGTGGTTCAACTTCTCGATGTCATTGTCGTACTTCTTTGCCAGGTATTCCCGGAACCTCCTGACGCAGTGGTCGCAGTAGCACTCTCCGCTGAACTCGTTGGAGATATGGTACATGATGACGCCGGGGTGGGAGCCGAACCTTTCCGCCAGCTTCCTGTCCATGATGGCCACCTTCTCCCGGTAGACAGGGGAGCTCATGCAATGATTGTGGCGGCCGCCGTGGTATTCCCGCTGGCCCATCCGGTTCACCCGCCTGGCCTCCGGGTATCTTGCGTCCAGCCAGGCGGGCCGGGCTCCCGAGGGCGTGGCCAGCACGGTGTAGATGCCGTTCTCGTAGAGCCTGTCTATAATCTTCTCCAGCCATTCAAAATGGAAGTCTCCCTCTTCGGGCTCCAGGACCGACCAGGAAAAAATGCCCACGCTGGCGCTGTTGATGCCGGCCTTCTTCATCAGCCGCACGTCCTCCTCCAGGATGTCCGGCCTGTCCAGCCATTGCTCCG
>CAOOJO010000385.1 GCA_948496895.1 uncultured Acetatifactor sp.
CCTGCCCGCCGCCAGCTTGCCGAAGTTCCGGTATACCTCATACTCCGCGTAAGGATCCAGCGCGGCGGTGGGCTCGTCCAGCACCATGAACGGCGCGTCCTTGTAGACGGCCCTGGCGATGGCCAGCTTCTGGGCCTCCCCGCCGGAGACATCCACGCCCTCCTCGTCGAAGTCGTGGAACAGGGGCTGCCTGATCCCCTTGGGATATCCGGCGGTCAGCCCCGAAAGCCCGGCTTTCCCCAGGGCCTCCAGCACCCGCTCCCCATCGTATGCCCGCGTCCCGGCCACATTCTCCGCCAGGGAAAAGGCGAACAGGGAGAAGTCCTGGAACACCGCCGCCAGATATCCCATGTATTCCTCGTAATCGTAGTCCCAGATATCCCGGCCGCCCAGCAGGATGCGGCCCGAAGCGGGGCGGTACAGCCTGCACAGCAGCTTGATCAGCGTGGTCTTCCCCGAGCCGTTCTCTCCCACGATGACGGTCTTCTCCTTCGCCCCCAGCCGCAGGTTCACGTTCTTCAGCGCATATGTCTCACTGTCGGGATACCGGAAACTGACATCCTGGAAAACGATATCATAATTCCCCTCCGCGGCTTCCTGCTCCCTCCCCGCGTCCGAACCTCCCGTCTCCTCCCGGCATTCCGGCTCCTTCCCTGCCTCCAGCCCTTCCCGGGCCTCCGGCAGATCCATATACTGGAAATACCGCAGCAGATGCTCGTTGTTGTTCCGCAGATCCGTCAGGATCTCCGCCAGCCTGGCCGCCGCCTCGATCAGCCGCGTCACCGCGCCGTACAGCAGAATGACGCTGCCGCAGCCCACGGCGCCCTCCATGGCCCCACGCCCCACGGCAAGGTACACCGCGCAGCCGCAGACAACGGAGCAGCCCAGCTTGACGCCGTCGTACCGGCTTGCGGCATTGCACTCCCGCTCCTTCCCCTCCGCCAGCCGCTCATAGCACCTGGACTGGCACTGGTCCAAGACCATCCGCTCCTGGCTGTAGATCCTGGCGTCCATGGCCGCATCCTCGTCCGGCAGATAATTCATATGGTAATAATCCCCGTACCTGGCATACCGGGCCCCTTTCAGGAACAGCTCAAAGGTCACGTCAAAGCGCTTCCCCGTCATCCGGCAGGCCACAAAGGAGAGGGACGCCACCAGCGCCGCCAGGCCCAAAATCACAGCCACCAGGCCAAAGCCCCCGCCTGCCCTGTCCGCGGACACCATCCCGGCCAGGGACGTGCCCAATATCACGGCTCCCATCCCCGCGGTGCAGAGATTCGTCCACACCACGTCCATGTCCCAGTACAGGCTGGCCATCCCTGCTCCGGACAGGCTGATCGCACCGGACACCTGATCTCGCAGCCGCCTGGTGCTCTCCTGCTCCAGCAGCTCGTAGGGCAGGGCATAGGCCTTGCCTGTCAGGCCGATCTCATGGGAGGCGAACAGCCTCTGATACCCTGTCTCGATGCGGCAGTCCTCGTAATTCCTCCACAGGGACAGCGCCAGTATCAACCCCGCCCCCAGGATTGCGTACAGGAACAGCCTGCCCCTGTCACGGCTTCCGGTGAGCCCGTCCAGCAGAACCGCCGTCACCGCCGTCTCCAGGAACGGTATCCCGGCCATCAATATGCTCCTGACCATCACATGCCCCATCTGCCCCGGCAGGATGCGCCCGAACTCCCGGATGCCCCGGCGGACGATCCCCATGTCCTGCCTGAATGTCCTTCCGTTCTTCCTCATCTGTCCTCTCCCCCTTCCTGCTTTCCATAATCTGCCGCCCCGGCACCCTCTTTCCTTTCCCTAAAAGGCGTGCCCTCCAAGCCCCGTTCAGCCGTCGCAGTCTGCTCCCGCTCCCTGTAATACCGGCTCTGCACCCGGAACATGTCCGCGTATTTTCCGTTCCTGTCCATCAGCTCCTGATGGCTGCCGCTCTCCACGATCCTGCCCTCCTCTATAAATAGGATCCTGTCGCAGAACCTGGTGGAGGCCAGCCTGTGGGAGACGAAGACGGAAGTCTTCCCCGCCGTCAGCTCCCCGTATTTCTCATAAATCTCGTTCTCCGCTATGGGGTCCAGGGCAGCCGTGGGCTCGTCCAGCAAAAGCACCGGGGCGTCCTTGTACAGCGCCCTGGCCAGCAGCAGCCGCTGCTCCTGCCCGCCGGAAAGCCCCGTGCCCTCTTCGGAGACCTGGCCCACCAGGCAGGTCTCCTCCCTGGCGGGCAGGGACTTCACCTTTCCCTCCAGCCCTGCTGCCCGGATGGCTTCCCACATGGCCTCTCTGTCCTCCCGCTCCCGCACATCCAACATCACGTTCTGCGCTACGCTCACGGGAAGTATCCGGGAATGCTGGAATACCGCGGAAAAATGCCCGTACAGTTCCGCCCTTGGAATCGTCCTGATGTCCCGGCCGCCCATGAGGATCCGCCCCCGATCCGGCTCCAGCAGGCCGCACAGGAGCTTAACCAGAGTGGACTTCCCCGCTCCGTTCCGCCCCACCACGGCCAGCCGCTCCCCGGCCCGGATCGTAAGGTTCAGGTTCCGGAATATGGGCCTCTCCCGCTCCTCCCCGTCCTCCCGGCTCCGATAGGAAAAGGAGACGTCCTCCCACACGAAAGACACGGCCTTCCCGGTTTCGGAGGGCTTCCCCGGCTCGGCCCTGCCAGCGCCCTCTCCTTCCTCCTCCCCACGCCTTTCTCCGCGTATGCCCTTACCGTCCGCCAAAGGCTTATCCTTCTTCCGAAACTTTCTAGGCCCTCTGTGCGCAAGCCAGCCCGGCAAATCCTTAGTCAGCAAGGCATCCTCCTCCGGCAGCGCCAGGAACCCGTGGAAATCCCGCACATAATTTTCAGCCTCCCGGAAGCCGGACACCGTCCCAGTCAGCTCCGTCAGCCACATCCCGATTCCCACGATCGCGCCAAAATACAGGGAGAAGTCCCCGACGCTCATGCCGCCCTCCAGATACCGCTCTATCAGGAACAGGCAGGCCAGCCCGTTCCTGACGAAAATCAGCAGGGCCGTGATCCCCCCGCGGAGGAACTGCCATCTCTGCACCTTCGCCTCCACCGCGGTCTTGCCCCGGATCACCTCCTCCGTGATCTCCTTCAGCATGCCGTTCATGGAGAAGATGCGGATATCCTTGGCCTCCTTCATGCCCCTGGTGCCGTAGGCGATATAGTTCAGCCGCCTGTCGGCCCTGGCCCTTTCTTCCTTATAGCCCTGCTTCTTCTCCTCTATCCGGATGCCGGCAGCCATCTCGATCAGGAAGAACAGCCCCAGGAATGCCAGAATGGCCGGATGGAGCGTTCCCACAATGGCGCAGTACGCCGCCAGCCCGGCCCCGGCCTCCAGCAGGGCGGCCTCCTTCCCCAAAAGCTCCACCACGCCCCAGTTGGGGCTGGCGATGGCCGCTCTGGCCTTCTCCATGCCGATCTTCCCCTGCTTCGAGCAGAAGACTCCGTAATCCAGGCGCAGCATCTTCCTCTCCCAGAGGGCGTTCAGCCTGCGGTACAGAAAA
>CAOOJO010000386.1 GCA_948496895.1 uncultured Acetatifactor sp.
ACATAGAGCGGATGGGCATCGGGAACGCCTGTGTGCTGAACGAGACGCCGGAGCGCCTGGCGGAGGCCTTTCCGGGGTATTTCGATCGTGTACTGGTGGACGCGCCCTGCTCCGGGGAGGGAATGTTCCGCAGGAGCGAGGCGGCCAGGGAAGAGTGGAACCCGGAGAACGTAAGGCTCTGCGCGGGGCGCCAGGACGGGATTCTGGACTGCGCCGCCAGGATGCTGCGCCCCGGCGGGCGGCTGGTGTATTCCACCTGCACCTTCGCGCCGGAGGAGGACGAGGGGAGCGTCTCCCGGTTCCTGCGCCGGCATGGGGAATTCCGGATACTGCCTGTGGAGAAGGAAGGGCTGGGGCTGGATGGCTGTGACGGGAGGCCGGACGTTCTGGACGAGGCGGACTTTGTGATCGGTATGGAGGACTCCGCATCCGGTCTGGCGGATGTCGTGCCTGGCCTGGAGGGTGCCCTGCGGCTGTGGCCCCACCGGATCCGGGGTGAGGGACATTTTGCGGCGATGCTGGAAAAAGACGGGATTTTGCCTGAAAAGTGCCGA
Organism: uncultured Acetatifactor sp.; assembly: GCA_948496895.1. Lineage (GTDB taxonomy): Bacteria > Bacillota > Clostridia > Lachnospirales > Lachnospiraceae > Acetatifactor. Next base: position 555 of record CAOOJO010000386.1, read on the forward strand.
AATATCGATTTTGAAAATACGGCAAAGAGAACCGCGAAAGGAACGGCAAGAGGCGGCTTGCCGGAGCTGTTTTTGCGGTTTTGCGCTGAGAACCTTCGGTTGCCGAAGGCCGGTTCAGCGGTTGGCGCAAAGGCTGTTCCGGAAACCGGTTCGCGACAGGGAAGAACCGCCGGGGCGGAATCGCCATGGAACGAGGAGGCGCTGGCGGGACTGGGCCGGGCTGTGGGGCTTGGCGGCGGGCTGCGGTTCCTGGAATTCGGGGACAACCTCTACCTGGTTCCGGCGGACATGCCTTCCCTGAAGGGCCTGAAGACCCTGCGGCCCGGGCTGCATCTGGGAGAGGGGAAGAAGAACCGGTTCGAACCCTCTCACGCGCTGGCGCTGGCGCTGCGTCCGGCATATGCGTCCCATGTGTGGAGCCTGGATGCCGACAGCCCCGTAATCGATAGCTACTTAAGCGGCCAGACCTTTCCGGCGGAGGGAGAGAAGGGCTGGTACCTGATATGCGTGGACGGCTTTGGCACAGGCTGGGGGAAGCTGGCCGGAGGGGTCATGAAGAACCATTATCCCAGGGGGCTGCGCAGGTGAGCGGCCAGACGCAGGCCCGGGCGCATAGCGGGGAATGGTTGGGAAGAGAGGGGACGGAATGAGGGGGATGAGTCGACGGACGTTTTTCCTTTTGGTGGGGGCAATCTCTGTCCTTGCCATGCTTCTGCGGTGGACAGGCATCCGTTTTGTGGGAGTGGATTACGAAGTCTGCCTGGAGCCCTGGTATCAGCAGCTGAAGGAGGGCGGCACGCTAGCGGCGCTGGCGGAATATGAGGGAGATTATAATCTCTTTTATATAACGATTCTTTATCTGCTGACCCTGGTGCCGATAGAGCCGATCGTCAGCATCAAGATGGTCTCGATTTTGTTTGACTACGCAGTTGCCTTTGCACTGATGAAGGCGGCAATGGCGGCAGGAGAGGGCGCGGAACAAAGCCGGTATTACGGGGTGGCTGCCTATGGGCTGGCGCTGTGCAATCCGGTGGCGGTGATAAACAGCGGATATCTTGCCCAGAGCGAGAGCATCTGGGCCGGTCTGGCGCTACTTAGCTTCTGGTATCTGTGGCAGGAGAAGCCTGTAAAGGGGATGTGGCTGTTAGGCGCCGCCCTGGCCATGAAGCTGCAGGCTGTGTTCATCCTGCCGATCGCGATGATCCTGTATTTTTATAAGAAAAAATTCTCCATCCTGCATTTGCTCTGGATACCGGTCGCCATCCAGGCGCTGTGCATTCCTGCCATCATAGGAGGCTGCGGCATCGACGTTGCGTATCGGACCTATCTGCGCCTGATGGGCGAATATCCGTTTATGTATTATTACTATCCCAATATCTGGACTTTCTTCCAGGAAGCGCCCTATTATCTGTTCGGGAAGGTGGCGATTGCCCTTGCCCTCACGGCGCTGCTGATGTTTGCCATATTGTTCGTGCAGTCCGGCCGTGGGCATGTCATGAAGGACTATCTGGAATATGTGGCCTGGACCACTATGACATGCGCCATGCTGCTTCCCTGCATGCATGAAAGGTACAATTACATTGCGGAACTCGTGCTGCCGGTATGCGCTGTTTTCGACAGGAGGCTGCGGATTCCCGCGGCGGCGCTGGTGCTGATGTCCGTATTGTGTTACGGGGGAAGCTATCTGGGATGGATTCCTGTGTCGCATTATGCCCTGGCAGCGGTGAACCTTGTCATCTATTTTTATCTTACATGGAAGTGCTTCTATGGATTATATGACGGAGGCCGCGCCGGAAAGGAAGTGGGGCCATGCTGAAAATAGAGAAGAAGCTGATTTTATGGGTGGAAAAGCATATGCTCTGGCTGCTGGTGCTGCTGGCGGCGGTCATGGGCCTTTATCTGAGGAAGATTGCCGTCTGGTGGGGCGCTCCTGATATTAACAGTTATTTTGACAGCCATGCCGGCAACATCCAGTCCGCGTTCTACTATCTGCTGGTTCAGTTAAGCCAGTATCTGCCGCTACTGCCCCTGCACAGCGTAAAGTGGCTCGCGGGGATGGCTGACTACATTGTGGCGGCGCTCTGCTTTGTGGCGGTGGGCGGCAGCGGGGAAGGGCTGCGGACAAAAGGCGCTTTTTACCTGGTGGTATGTATCCTGTCGCCTGTGGTGTTCTTGCGGGGCATCTGCTGGGCGCAGGTGGACGCGCCGGCTTTTGGCTTTCTTGTGGGCGCGTTGATTTTGTGGGAAAAAGAAAAGCGCGGAGCCGCCACGGCGCTGGCGGCGTTTGGGACAGCGCTGTATCCATGCTTTTTGCTGCTGGCGCTGGGATGGATGCTGTGCGGGAAGGAAAAGCGGCAGGGAAGGGACTGGATCTGCTTTGGAGCCCTGGCGGCGGGCTGCTGCCTGATTCAGGGTCTTTCCGGGCTGGCAACGGGGCAGCCCTGGGGAGAAAGCCTGGCTTCCTGCGTCCGGTGGGCCGCGTATGAGCCCTGTCTGGGGACGGTTTATCAGACCCCTCTGCAATGGGCGGCCCGGATGGTGAGCCTGTTCGGCTATGGGGCGGCGATGACTGCGGGGGTGGCCGCGTACAGGCACAGGATTCCTTACGTGACAGCGCTGGTAATCCATCTGGCAGTGCTGCTGGTGTATGGGAGCTTCCTTTTCCCCGCTGTCCTATAGAGGAAGGAAGAGGGTACAGAGATATGTTGAGTCGGATTCTGTACGAAGACAGAGATGTAATCGTGGCGTACAAGCCCGCCGGCCTGGCGGTGCAGACGGCCAGGGTAGGGCAATCGGACATGGTCAGCGAGCTGAAGAATCATCTGCGGCGAAGCGGCGATAAGGACAGGACATCCGCTGGCAGAGGCGAACCCTATCTGGGAATCATCCATCGCCTGGATCAGCCGGTGGAGGGGATTCTGGTATTTGGGAAGACTAAGGCCGCCG
>CAOOJO010000387.1 GCA_948496895.1 uncultured Acetatifactor sp.
CAGCTTTGACCTGAAGCCGAACAAGGTGTTCCTCTTCGATAGGGAGACGGAAGAGCGACTGTATTTAGCACAAAATAGCTGATGAGGGTGCGGACATGATTAAATGGGAATCCCGTTTCAACAATATAAAGGGCTGGCTGTACCTCCTGCCGGCAATCCTTTTTCTCGGCTTTTTTATGGTATACCCACTGATAGACGTATTCGTCTATTCCTTTGAGGAGGGCTACAATTCCGCGTCCCAGACCAATTTCGGCACGGGAACCTACAACTATTCCTATGTCCTCCACGACCCCTATTTCCTGCAGGCCCTGAAGAATACCTTCCTGCTGGTGGTCATCACGGTGCCCCTGTCCACGGGAATCGCCCTGCTGATCTCCGTAGGGCTGAATTCCATAAGGCCCCTGCGGAACCTCCTGCAGACCGTCTACTTCCTGCCCTATGTGACCAACACCCTGGCAGTGGGCCTGGTGTTCATGATCCTGTTCAAGAAGACCGCCTATTCCGACGGCCTGGTGAACCTGTTCATCCAGTGGTTCGGCGGGGAGTCCGTGGACTTCATCGACGGCCCCTACTGGGCGAAGATGTTCGTGCTGTGCCTATATACCATATGGGTGGTCATGCCCTTCAAGATTCTGATTCTCACCAGCGCCCTGGCTTCCGTGAACCAGGACTATTACAAAGCCGCCAGAGTGGACGGCACATCGAAATTCCGCACCTTCATGCGCATCACGCTGCCGATGATCTCGCCCATGCTGTTCTACCTGGTCATCACGGGCTTCATCGGGGCCTTCAAGGCGTACAGCGATGCCGTGGCATTGTTCGGCACGAACCTGAACGCGGCGGGGATGAACACCATCGTGGGCTATGTCTACGACATGCTGTACGGGGACAGCGGCGGCTATCCGTCCTACGCCTCCGCGGCGGCCATCATCCTGTTCGCCATCGTCCTCACCATTACCTGCATCAACCTGCTGATCAGCAGGAAGAACGTGCATTATTGATCCCTTTTCGGAGGAGAGGAGGAGCATCCCATGAAAGAAGCGCATCCGGGAGAAGCAAGATACGCCAAGATAGAACAGACAGCCGAAAGGCGCAGCACGGCGGCCAAGGCCGTTACATATTTCTTCCTGATCCTATGGGCGGCCATCGTGCTGTTCCCTTTTTACTGGATGATACTGACATCCGTGAAGAGCTACGGCGCGTACAATTCGGAATACATCCCGAAATTTTTCACCCTGTCGCCTACGCTGCAAAATTACGTGGATGCCTTTACGGCGGTTCCGCTTGCACGGTATTTCGTGAACACCATCATTTTCACCCTGTTGACCACGGCCATCATGATCGTGGTGATCACCCTGGCGGCCTTTGCCTTTGCCAGGCTGGACTTCAAGGGAAGGAATGCGGCTTTCGTCCTGTTCCTGTCTTTGATGATGATTCCGGGCGAGCTGGTGATCATCACCAATTTCGTGACCATCACCAACCTGGACATGCGCAATACCTTTCAGGGACTGATACTGCCCTCCGTCACCTCGGTCTTCTACATCTATCTGCTGAAGGAGAATTTCGAGCAGGTGCCGGACAGCCTGTACAAGGCGGCCAAGGTGGACGGCACCTCGGACATGAAGTACCTGCTGAAGGTCCTGGTGCCCATATCCAGGCCCACGCTGATCACCGTGACGATTCTGAAGGTGATCGAATGCTGGAATTCCTATGTGTGGCCCAGGCTGATCACGGATGACGAGAACTACTTCCTGGTGTCCAACGGCATCCAGGAGATCCGGGAGAACGGCTTCGGCCGGGAGAACATCCCGGCCATGATGGCGGCGGTGGTGGTGATCTCCCTGCCATTGATCGGGCTGTTCCTGATTTTCCACAAGAAGATCATGGCGGGCGTGTCAAGGGGAGGGACCAAGGGATGAGAAATCAGGAGACTAGGAAGCGGAACGTAGTAGGACGGCGGCTGGCGGCCCTCATGGGCTGCATGCTCCTGCTCACCGGCTGCCACGGCTCCAGGGGGCTGGACGCTTTCGTCATGCCGGAGAGCTTCGACATGGCGGCAGAGCATGAAATCACCTTCTGGGCCAAGAACGACACCAACAAGACCCAGACCGCCATCTACGAACAGGCCATCGCAGATTTTGAGAAGCTGTACCCGAACATCCATGTGAACCTGCGCCTGTATACGGATTACGGGAAAATCTATAACGATGTGATAACGAACATCGCCACCCATACCACGCCCAATGTGTGTATAACCTATCCGGACCACATCGCCACCTACCTCACCGGCGTCAACCAGGTCGTCCCGCTGGAGGAGCTGTTCGTCGATGAAAGGTACGGCCTGGGCGGCAGCAAAGTGAAGTATGACTCCCCCGGGAAGGACGAGATCATACCCCAGTACCTGGAGGAGTGCGCGTTCGGCGGCCATTATTACGCCATCCCCTACATGCGCTCTACTGAAAGCTGCTATATCAACAAGACCTATGTGGAAAAGCTGGGCTTTCAGCTGCCGGATGCCCTGACATGGGATTTCGTCTGGGAGGTGTCCGAGGCCGCCATGGCCATGGACGGGGAGGGCAACTACCTGGTGAACGGCCAGAAGGTGCTGATCCCCTTCATCTATAAGTCCACGGACAACATGATGATACAGCAGATCCGGCAGAAGGGCATCGGATACTCCACCGAGGAGGGGGAGATCCTGCTTTTCTCCGATGCCACCAAAGAGCTGCTGGAGACCATAGCGGAGCACACCCGGACAGGGGCCTTCTCCACCTTCAAGGTTTCCAGCTACCCGGCCAACTTCCTGAACGCGGGACAGTGCATCTTCGCCATCGACTCCACCGCGGGCGCCACCTGGATGGGATGCGACGCCCCCCTGATAGACATCAGCCCCGACAAGCTGGTGGAATTCGAGACGGAGGTCCTGCCCATCCCCCAGTTCGACCCCGCGAACCCCCAGATGATATCCCAGGGTCCCTCGGTGTGCGTCTTTAATAAGGAGGATCCTCAGGAGGTGCTGGCTTCCTGGCTGTTCGCCCAGTATCTGCTGACCGACGAGGTACAGATCGCCTATGCCCAGACGGAAGGGTACGTGCCCGTGACCACCAAGGCCAGGCAGTCTCAGGCGTATCAGGACTATCTGTCCAGAAGCGGCGAGGACAATGCCCTCCACTACGATGTCAAGATCAAGGCCACGAAGCTCCTGCTGGAGAACGTGGATCACACCTTCGTCACGCCGGTGTTCAACGGCTCCGCCTCCCTGCGGGACGCCGCGGGCCAGCTGATCGAGGAGACGGTGAAATCCATCCGCCGCTCCCAGACAGTGGACGACGCGTACTACGGGAAGCTTTACGAGGACCTGAACGCGCGCTACCATCTGGACCAACTGTCACGCCAGGACGGCTCCGCCCCGAAGGAGAAAGCCGACCTGGGGCCGCTTCCCAGGCCTGCCGTACTGCTTCTGGCCGGGCTGGCCGCAGCCTGGGCGCTGATGCTC
>CAOOJO010000388.1 GCA_948496895.1 uncultured Acetatifactor sp.
GAACGCCAAGACCGCTGAGGTCATGGTGGAGAAGGAGGACGATGAGAGGGAGAAGGTGCTGGAGATGAGCATCGATGAGCTGGAGCTCTCCGTCCGTTCCTACAACTGCTTAAAGAGGGCAGGCATCAATACAGTGGAGGAGCTGTGCAACAAGACATCGGAGGACATGATGAAGGTCCGCAACCTGGGCCGCAAGTCCCTGGAAGAGGTGCTGGCGAAGCTGAAGGAGCTGGGACTGCAGCTGAATCCCAGCGAAGAGTGAGAAGAAGTTCTAAGTCTGTAAGAGGGGGCATAGCCCACCTCTTTAGGACACAGACTAAGAACTTCTAGGATTACAAGCGAATAAATTCGCATTGCAATCCGGTCTCACTCTGAAGAATGCCCAAAGTGCGGGCATTCTTCAAGCGCGGTTTTTGCGCTTTGACTTGCACCTAATGTAAGAAAGATAATCTGCGGGCGGTAAATCCAAAGGGTGCGCCTGCGGTTCATCTCTAAATGGAAATCAAGGTGCCGCAAAGGCGGCTGCACAAAGCGCCGCAAGAGCGGCTGCGCTTGGCCGGTAAGACCAAAGGGCATGGCCGGGTGTACCATGAAAGGAGAAAGGAAACAATTATGGCAAAGTACAGGAAATTAGGCAAGACAACGCCCCAGAGGAAAGCGCTTCTGAGAAATCAGGTGACCGCCCTTCTGTATCACGGGAAAATAGTCACTACCGAGGCAAGGGCCAAGGAAGTGCGGAAGATCGCGGAGCATCTGATTACGCTGGCCATCAGGGAGCGGGACAACTATGAGACTGTCACCGTGACCGCCAAAGTGCCGGTGAAGGATAAGGATGGCAAGCGCGTCAAGGAAGTCATCGACGGCAAGCGCGTCACGAAATTCGAGAATGTGGAGAAGGAAATCAAGAAGGATCTCCCCTCCAGGCTGCACGCAAGGCGCCAGATTCTGAGAGTGCTGTACCCTGTGGTGTACGTTCCCACAGAGGCGGCGGGCCGCAAGAGGAATACCAAAGAGGTGGACTTGGTGGCGAAGATGTTCGATGAGTATGGTCCTAAGTACGCCAACCGCAACGGCGGCTATACCAGAATCATCAAGAAGGGTCTCCGCAAGGGCGACGCCGCCATGGAAGTCATCCTGGAGCTCGTGTAATATCAGCATAGAGAAAAGGAAGGGGGAGCCAATGGGAATCATTGGTTCCCTTTTTATAACAGGGAGCGATAATGAAGCTGTTACAGTATAACAAAGATGATATCAAGAAGACATTGGACATGGCCTGGCCTGCCATTCTGGAATCGTTTTTTGCCGCTTTCGCCGGCCTGGTGGACTCCCTGATGGTGAGTTCTATGGGTTCCTACGCGGTGGCGGCGGTGGGACTGACCACCCAGCCCAAATTCATGGGGCTTTCCCTGTTCATCGCCGCCAATGTGTCCATATCAGCCCTGGTGGCCAGGCGCAAAGGCCAGGGCAAGCGGGAAGAGGCGAACCAGATTTTCGCCACCTTCCTGGTGTTCATCGTAGCCATGGCGGTGGCCATCAGCGTCCTGATGGTAGCGCTTGCCGACCCTATCATCCGCCTCTGCGGCTCTGAGGAGGTCACCCACGATAGCGCGGTATTGTATTTCCGGATCATCATGGGAGGCATGATCTTCAACTGCGTCCAGATGGGCATCAATTCCGCCCAGCGGGGCGCAGGCAATACCCGCATCACCATGCGCACCAACCTGGTGTCCAATACGGTCAATATCGTGTTCAATTACCTGCTGATACAGGGGCATTTCGGCTTTCCCGCGCTGGGAATCAAGGGAGCGGCCCTGGCCACCGTGCTGGGGACTGTGGTGTCCAGCATCATGAGCGTGCTGTCCGTGTGGAAGGACGACAACTTCGTAAGCATTCCCTACATAGTAAAAGAGCGGATCAGACCTGCCATGGAGGCCCTGAAGAACATCATCAAGGTGGGCTACAGCGTCTTTGCGGAGCAGATTCTCATGCGCATCGGTTTCATGCTGACCGCCATCATGGCGGCCGACCAGGGGACCGCGGCTATGGCGGCCCATCAGGTGGGAATGAATATCATGGGACTGTCCTTCTCCTTCGGGGACGGGCTGCAGGCCACTGCCGTGGCCCTGATCGGGTTCAGCCTGGGAGCCAGGCAGCCGGAGCGGGCCAGGCAGTACGGCAGGACCTGTCGGATGATAGGCACTGTGATTTCAGTGGCGCTGGCCATCGTCTATTTCTGCGGGGCCAGGGCCTTGATGGAGCTGTTCTTCCGGGAAGAGGAAATCGTGGAGATAGGCATCAGCATCATGCATATCATCATTTTCGTGGTCATTCTGCAGATTGCCCAGGTAATCTATATGGGATGCCTGCGGGGCGCGGGGGATACCCTGTACACCGCAATCGCTTCCACCATCAGCGTCACCCTGGTAAGGACTTTTGGCTCCGATTTCTTCGGGTATGTGCTGAACCTGGGGATAGCGGGCATCTGGGTGGGCGTCATCGCAGATCAGTTGTCCCGGTTCATCTTCGCCAGCATCCGTTTCCGCCAGGGGAAGTGGACGGAAATCAGGATTTAGGGGGCGGAGGTTTCCAGCGCTTTCTGGAAGTGCTGGTAGTCTTTCATATTGTTCCAATTGCCGCCCCAGGTAAAGCCGTGTTGGGTGAAGAGCTTGTAGCATAAATCGTTCTCGTCGATTTTGTAGGGAAAGCGTAAATCCCGGTCGGCGTAGGGCAGGGCGGAGGCAGGGGAGACCTGTTCCGTGCCATCTGCTGTATAGGTGATATAGGGATTGTACAGGGGATTGATGTCGAGGGCCAGGCCATAGGCATGCCTGGACAGGCGGTCCGTGCCGTCTACGGTGCGGTAGTTGAAGCAGGAGGTGTTGTTGTCCTCCATGGAGGCCGTGTCGTCCCCGTCGTATTCGTCGATCAGGAGCACCTTTTCCAGCCGGTATTCATTGCGATAGAGCTCCCGGAAGATTTCCAGCAGGTCGTCAGCTATGGATACATGACAGACCAGCTCTCCCTCGGTGGGATTTCCGTCGAAGTCTATGTGCTGGATGTGGACGTATCTGAGGTCGTCGAAGGAGATTTCCGGCGGTGCGGAACTCTCTTCAGGGGCGGTGTCTGCCGTAGAACTCCCTGCCCCGGCGCCCTGTGCCGGGTAAGAGATGCCCGTCATATAGCGGCGCAGGCTGTCGGAAATGGGCTCGTAATAGAAGCCTTCCTCCAGCGAGACGCGCTGTTCCAGCTGGCTGGTGCCGTTTAAGGCAGCGCCGGTCAGGGAGGAGACATGGCTGTCTTCCGGGTGGCCAGAGGGGGTGGGAGATTCCTCGGGGGAAGCATCATCGTCCGGCTCAGGGGATGGCGTGGATACGATATCCGAATCCTCCGGAGGTTCTGTAGGCTTCGGCGTGGCAGTCGCGCTGCCACCGTTTTGCCCGGCATATTCGGTCAGGCTCATGGAATTTCTGCCCACCAGCCTGCCCAGGCTGGTGG
>CAOOJO010000389.1 GCA_948496895.1 uncultured Acetatifactor sp.
TCTCTTCAGTGACTGGAGTTCAGACGTGTGCTCTTCCGATCTGGGGGCAGGCCCTTTCCGGGAGGAAGCTTTCTTTTCGCTCATTTTTTAAGTCCTCCTTTACTTATTCACACGGACCCTGGGGTCTGCCAGGCCGTAAGCGATGTCCACGATCAGGTTGCCCAAAAGCCCCAGGATCACGTAGAACATCTGCAGCAGCAGCACCACCTCGAAGTCCTTGCTGTTCAGGCTGAGTATATAGATCCGGCCCACGCCGTTGAGGCCGAAGATATTCTCGATGACGATGGATCCGGAAAAGATGCCGATGAACCATCCGATCACCAGCGTGATGATGGGAATCAGGGCATTCCGGAACGCGTGGCTGTAGATGACCGTCTTCTCCACCAGGCCCTTTGCCCGGGCGGTGCGGATGCAGTCCAGGGACAGCGCCTCGGACATGGAGGCCCTCACATAGCGGGTCATGCCACCCAGAGAGGAGAAGGTCATGACGATCAGCGGCAGCGCCATATAGTAGAGCCTGTCTTTCAGCTCGGCCAGGCCGGTATAGCTGGAGCCGGGCGTCTTCATGCCGGAGACAGGGAACCACTTCAGCAGGATGGCGAAGATCCAGATGAACACGATGGAGATGATGAAGCCGGGGATGCTATAGCCGATGATGGTCCCTATCTGGACGGCGGTATCCCGCTTGCTGCCCCTGTGGACAGCACAGAATATGCCTAAGGGAATGGTGATTCCAAGGCCTAAGAAGGTTGCGAAGATATTGATGAACACTGTGTTCTTCAGCGGATCCGCCAGCACCTCCCTGGCGCTGCGGTCGAATGAATAGCTGTATCCCAGGTTCCCCTGGAGGATCCCGTTGTATTTTCCGTTGATAGGCGCCAGGCCGATCCATCCCAGATACCGCACTACGACGTTCTGATCCGTCCCCAGCTCCCGGCGCAGCTCCTCCACCTTTGCCTGGTAGAGCTCGGCCGCGTTTTCCGTGGTCTTCAGTCCCTTTCTGTAGGGCTCCGCCTCCGCCACGGCCCGGTCATAGGGAATGAGAGAGTAGACGAAGAACATGAGGAAGGAGAGAATCAGCAGGACTATGGCCATGTAGCCCAATCTTTTCAGTATATATTTGCCCATATCATACCCCATTTCTGATTTTTTGCACGGGCCTGTGCATTTGAGAATGGGGCAGTCGCTTTGACGGCTGCCCCATGTCCTTGCTGTAATCGATTGAATTCAGATTCGCAGCCTTAGAAGCCCTTTACGTTGGCGTACAGCAGCGCCGCGGCCGGACCGCGGAAGGGGCTGGTCTGGAAGTTCTCGATCTTTGCATTGTATACGTCATAGTAGAAGTTGGAATACAGCGGGATATCGGGCATCAGCTCGTTCCATCTCTCTACATAGCCCATGTACCACTGGTTGAACTCGTCCTCTGTGGTGGCATTGTACACCATGGCCATGGACAGATAGTCCATGCCAAGCTTGTCGCCGCTTGCCTCTACGGCTTCCTCATAAGAGAGCTTCTCCGCTTTCAGGTCATAGGGGAAGTCGATGTCGTAGGAATCGTAGAGCTTGTTGGAGGAATTGGTGAACCATGCGGGGTCGTGGGACCACTGGTATGAGGTGTCCAGATTGGTCAGCGCGGAGAATCCGGTAGCCAGGTTGTACATCCCATAGGTAGGGGTTCCATTGTAGCCGTAGGTGGGCTCACGGTAGATCTCGCCCAGCAGCTTGTCGAAATCGCCTGTGGTAGCGCGCACCACCATGCCTGCAGCGGCCAGGTCGGAGCTGTTGGCCAGAGTGGTGGAGATCAGGTCGGTGACTTCATTGGGGGAAGAACCGAACCAGTTGATGGCCAGAGGCATATAGTACTCGCCGTTGACTTCCACGGTCTGATAGGTGATGCCGTCGGTGTTGGAAACGGAAGCATAGGTCTTGTTGATGCCGTCTAAGACATTCGCCTCGTCGGCGGTGAGCTTCTTGTAGCGGACCGCGTCAACGCCCTCTGCGCCCTCCTGGTAGGCTTCGCCCTTGGAGTTGTAGATCCAGCCGCCGTCCTCCAGGACTTTCTTGGCAGTCTCGGGAGAGAAGGAGTAGTCTATGAGCTCGATTTCATCCTGTACGGCCCTCCAGGGCGCCAAGTCGGGGCTGTAAGGGCCGTCTACTACGACGCCGTAGCCGCCTGTGAAGGTCTGGCAGAACTCCGTGCGGTTCAGCAGGTAAGTGACCGCCTGGCGGACCTCCTGGAACATGGTGGGGCCGAAGTCACAGTCGAACTGAATCTTGCCGTAGCCGGCTCTCTGATAGTGGACCTCGGTGAAATTCTCGCCGTCCACCACTGCCAGGGCCGCCGTGGTATCCTTGCCGCCGGTGACGCCGCCCAGGATATCGGTACCGCCTGTGGTAAGCATCTCCAGCTGGGTCTCCTGGGTCAGCTTCACATACACGATGGTCTCGATGGAGGGAACCTGCCCCTCGAAATTGCCTTTGAACGCGGGATTGATGGTCATGGTAGCCTGCTTGGTGGAGGCGTCCCAGTCGGAGACCACATAAGCGCCGGAGAAAGGATACTTCGTCAGGTCGTAGCGGTTGGCCTCGATCTCGGCAGCTTTCACATAGCTGTCCCCGTTCTTCTCATAGAAGTTCTCGCTTAAGTATACGCCGTTGCCGTCGTCTAAGATATCCACGCCCTCGCCCAGCACCAGTCCCAGGGGAGCGGGATCCACTGCGGCATAGGTATAGGCAAAGTAGTACGGATAGTAATCGGATGACACGGTAAAGGAGAAGCTGTAATCCCCCAGCAGGCGGATGCCTGTGAATTCCTTGGAGGTGCCCTCCGCTTCCTCGCCGGTGTAGCCATGGAATTCCTCATAGCCCACGAATGCCATGCCGCTGGTGCCGGGCCGCCCGGCCTCCATGCTCACAGGGGATGCAAAGGAGAGGGTGGTGGCCAGGTAGTTCTTGGCCGTGACGGGGGTGCCGTCGCTGAAGGTCAGGCCCTCGTTGATCTCCACGGTATAAGTGGCTGTGCCGTCCTCGTTCTCCGTCTCCGTATGTCTCTTTACGGCGGTGTCGTTCCAGACCAGGTTCCCGTCCTCGGCGACCTCCTGGGTGCCGTAGCCGATGGTCAGACGCCCGATGTCCTGGTCGGAGGCGCCCACGGAGCTGGTGCCCCAGCCGGGGAAGCGGAAATCCCCCGTCAGGTCGGTGGTGTTGCCCATGATGACCTTGTTCTCAAAGGTGCCGTCCGCCGCTGCGGAACCGCCCTCAGTGCTTTCCTCCGCATCTGCCTCGGAGCTTTCGCTGGGCTCCTCAGAGCTTTCCTCTGGAGTTCCCTCCTCAGAATCCGGCTGGCTGGATGCCCCGCTGCCGTCAGCCGGGGGGGTATCTCCATTGCCGCAGGCGGCCAGGCCAAAGGCCATGGCGGAAGCCAGCAGAAGCGCAAGTAACTTCTTTCTTTTCACAATTTTTTCCTCCTATCTGTTTTTCCGGTATCTG